>NZ_FITM01000098.1 GCF_900047545.1 Candidatus Synechococcus spongiarum | reverse complement strand
TGCTCATGTTGACCCAGGCGGGGTTCATCAAGCGCACCCCCCTTCGTGCCTTCGCCAACATTCGCGTCAACGGGTTGATTGCCATCCACCTGGAATCCGGTGATGCCCTCCGCTGGGTCCGCTTGGCGCGGGTGGGTGACAGTGTGTTGATTGGCTCCCAGTCGGGGATGGCCATTCACGTGCCGATCAACGATAACCAACTGCGTTCCATGGGCCGCACCGCCCGCGGCGTCCGCGCCATGGCCCTGCGGGAGGGTGATCAGGTGATCGGGATGGACGTGTTAGCGGGGGACCATCAGGCTGGGTCGGCTCCTTGGGTGCTGGTGGCCTCGGCCCACGGCCGCGGCAAACGGGTGGCCATGGAAGAGTTTCCCTTGCAGGCCCGGGCCGGCATGGGACGCCGTGCCCTCAAGTTCCGTGGCCATGGGGATGCCCTGATCAGTTTGCGCATCCTTGGCGATGCCGAAGAAGTGTTGCTGGTGAGCGAGCAGGGGGTCATTGTGCGTCTGCAGGCTGACCAGATCTCCCAACAATCCCGTACGGCAACTGGTGTCAAGCTGCAGAAACTGGGGACTGAAGATCGTCTGGTAGAGGTGGTGCTGGTGCCGCCAGCCCCTGAACCTGAAGAGGAGGCCGAACCCGAGGTGGACCCTTGAGCACCACAGGGCCACTGGTGATGGGGGTGACCGGTGCATCGGCACAACAGTTGGCTGTGCGTGCTCTCCAGCTTCTGCTCAAGGGGGGCGAGCAGGTGGAGTTGGTGGCCAGCCGGGGTTGCGCCCAAGTGTGGCGGGACGAGCAGGGGCTGATCCTGCCCAGGGAGTCTGATGCCCAGGAAGCGTTTTGGCGGCAGCAGTGTGGTTGTCAAGATGGCCAACTGCGCTGTCACTCCTGGAACGCCCTTGGGGCCGCCATCGCCAGCGGCAGCTATCCGGTTCGGGGCATGGTGATCCTGCCTTGCACCATGGGGACCGTCGCCCGCTTGGCGGCCGGGGTGTCCTTGGAGTTGCTGGAGCGGGCTGCGGACGTGCAACTCAAGGAGCGCCGCCCCCTGGTCATTGCTCCCCGGGAAATGCCCTGGACACTGATCCACCTGCGCAACCTCACCCGGCTCGCGGAGGCCGGGGCCCACATCGCACCGCCCATTCCCGCCTGGTATCAGTGCCCGGAGTCCCTGGAGGACATGGTGGATTTCCTGGTAATCCGCATCCTGGACAGCCTGGGCTGTGACGTGGGGCAGCAGCTACCACGTTGGCAAGGTCCTCGGGCAGGGGAGTCCAGACCGTGAAGCGTGGCCTACTGGTTCTCGTGCTGCTCAGCCCGTGGCTGGCGGCGGTGTGGGTGGGGCTCCACAACCTGGGTCAACCGCGCCAACTGCGACTGCTCACCGGCACCACCCCTGCACTCCCCATTGGGGGCTGGCTGCTGCTGAGTTCCAGTCTTGGTGTGACGCTGGGGGCCGGCGCCGGTGTGCTGCTGCAAACGGGAAGCGCCCCGGGCCGGCGCCGCCAAGAGAACAGTCGTTATGACGTGGCAGATAGCGGGGTCATGGGGGACGAGCCCAATCCCGACCTGGGGCTGTGGCGAGACACGGGATCCAGCCTGGGGGAACCACCCCCCGTCATAGACGTGCCGTTCCGGGTGGTGCGACCGGGGCAGACACCCGGTCCCGACCCGGACAGGTCCCCATCTCCTGCCTATAACGATCCCGTCTACAACAACGATGATGATTGGCAGCCGCCACAGACTGAAACCTGGTGAGCGCTATGGTGAAGGCTATCCATGACCACAGGGCCCGTGACCGGAGACGCAACAGCCTCGCCAGCGCCCCGTGGAGCAGCGCCGGCCAAGGCCAAGGCAGCGGCCAAGCCGGGGAGCAGGCCAGCGGCCAGAAAAAAGCCCCAACCGGAGGACCAAACCTTTGCCGAGTTTGTACCCAAGCTACTGATCCCGGCCATGGCCCAGGCCTGCGCCGCCCATGGGGGACCTGTGCCAACACTCCAATGGCAGGAAGGTCCCATGCCCGTGGTGGTGGGGCAGTGCTGGCAGATTCAGGGGGAACTGCCGGGACCGCGCCGATTCTGGCTCTGCTTCGAGAAGCCGGACATCAACAGCCGCAAAACCTTTGCCCTGGCGGAGTCTGGGCAGGAGCCTTCCCTGCTGGAGCCCTTCCTCATTGACGAGAAGCGCGTCTCCCTGGCCCTGCTGGTGGCGCGCTTGGTGCAGCGCCTCAACGGGCAGAAGTGGCTCGGCCCCAACTGAGCCTCCGCTTTCATCCCGTCTTCAACTCACCGTCGCCGCCCGACTCTGTTACAGAGCCGAGCTCCATGGCGCCACGTCAGTACACTGGATTGCAAACGGCGCCCATTGTTCGGCGCGCCATCTTGTTTCGTCCGCCCGTCTTCACATGGTTAGCACTGCCCCAGCACCCACCACCTCCGGCTTTGAGGAGCTTCGCCCCGGGGTGAAGGCGCCGGTCAAGGACACCATCCTCACCCCCCGCTTCTACACCACGGACTTTGATGCCATGGCCGCCATGGACCTGCGGCCCAACGAAGCGGAACTGGAAGCGGTCTGCGAGGAGTTTCGTAAGGATTACAACCGTCACCATTTCGTCCGCGACCAGGAATTTGAAGGCGCCGCGGACAAGCTGGATCCCGAGACCCGGCGCGTGTTTGTGGAGTTTCTGGAGCAGAGTTGCACGTCGGAGTTTTCAGGCTTTCTTCTCTATAAGGAGTTAAGTCGCCGCATCAAACAGAAAAATCCTCTGCTGGCGGAATGCTTCCAGTATATGTCCCGTGATGAGGCACGCCACGCCGGATTTCTCAACAAGTCCATGGCAGATTTTGGAGTTCAGCTTGACCTGGGCTTTCTCACTGCCAATAAAGACTATACGTTTTTCCAGCCAAAATTCATCTTTTATGCCACCTATCTCTCGGAAAAAATTGGCTACTGGCGCTATATTACAATCTTCCGCCATCTTGAAAAGCATCCGGAGAGCAAGATCTTCCCCATCTTCAATTTCTTTGAAAGATGGTGCCAAGATGAGAACCGCCATGGAGACTTTTTTGATGCCTTGATGAAATCTCAGCCGGACACAGTGCGTGGCCCGGTGGCCCGTCTCTGGTGTCGTTTCTTCCTGTTGACGGTCTTTGCCACCATGTATGTGCGGGACGTGGCCCGCAAGGAATTTTACGAAGCCCTTGGCCTGGATGCCCGTGACTACGATAAACACGTTATTGCCAAAACCAACGAAACCTCCGCACGGATCTTTCCAGTGGTTCTGGATGTGGATCACCCGGATTTCTATATCCGCCTGGAGCGCATTGTGGACAACAACAAACGGCTCGCCGCTGCCGATGCCCATCAGGTTCCAGCAGTGGTGAAGGTGCTGCGCAAGTTGCCCTTCTGGGTAGCCAACACCTGGGAAATGGCCCGGTTGTTCTTCCTTAAGCCCATTGTCGCGGAGATTCTGCAACCCGCCATTCGCTGACTCTGCCCTAAAGACGGCAAAACGCTCTAAGATGTAACAAGCCTTTGGAGACGTCATCCTGTCTCGTCGAGAGGCGTCTCTGTCGTCTTGTTGCCCAGCGTATGTCCCTCTGTCTTGACCCACCTGTCACTTCCCGCCTGGATCCCCTGAATGAAGGGTGGCGGCCGCGCCTGGAAGAATTACTGACGGCGGGGATGGCGGCCGGTGCCGACCTGGTGGAGATTTTTGTGGAGCGCAACGACCACCTCAGTGTGTTGGCGGAGCAGGAGCGCATCACCAGCGTGAGTCCCGCCCTGGGTTGTGGCGCCGGCATCCGTGTCTTTAAGGGAAACTGCGACGGCTTTGCCGCCACAAACGATCTCAGCGGCCCTGCCCTAATGACGGCCCTGGAGCAGGCCCTCGCCATGTTGGGTCTCTGCCGGAGCGCCAACGCCAGCAGGTGGCAAGGCTTGGCGGCGCTGCAAGACTACGGCAGCGTCAAGGAGCAATGGCTCAAGGCCTGCCCCACTGTTCCGGACAGTGCCGAGCGTTTGCGGGAGGCCACGGCTGCTCTGGAGCGCCATGGTCGCCATCTCCAGGTCCGGCGGGCCAGCTACGCCCGGGATTGGCAAGAGGTGCTGGTGGCCGCCAGTGACGGCACTTTTGCCCGCGACCTGCGCCTCCATCAGACTACGGGCCTCACCCTGCTGGCCGCTGACGGGGACCATCGCGCCACCATCAGTCGCCGTGACGGCCGTGCGGACGATCCCCACTTTCTGGCCAACTGGCCTGTGGAAGACGTGGCCGTCTCCGCCGGACGGAGCGCCGGCAAGATGCTTTACGCCGACTTCGTCAAAGCTGGCGACTACCCGGTGGTGCTGGCCAACCGCTTCGGGGGCGTCATTTTCCATGAAGCCTGTGGCCATTTGCTGGAGACCACCCAAGTGGAGCAGGGCTCTACCCCCTTTGCCGGCAACATTGGCCAGACTATTGCCCATCCGGCGGTCACCGCCGTTGACGAAGGACTCAGCCCCAACAGCTTCGGCTCCATGGCCATGGACGACGAGGGCATGGCGCCCCAGCGCACGGTCTTGATCCAGGACGGCGTTCTGCAATGCTTCCTGAGTGATCGTGCCGGCGAGATGCGCACGGGCCATCCCCGCACCGGCAGCGGTCGGCGCCAGAACCACGGGTATCCAGCCGCCAGTCGGATGCGCAACACCTTCATTGCCCCCGGCCCCCACAAGCCTAAGGAGTTGATCGGCTCCATCGACCACGGCCTCTACTGCAAACAGATGGGGGGCGGCAGTGTGGGACCCACCGGTCAGTTCAACTTCGCCGTGGAGGAGGCCTATTGGATCGAGAACGGCTGCCTGCGGGAGGATAAGCCCGTGAAGGGGGCCACCCTGATCGGTGACGCCGTGACGGTCCTGCCCAGAATCTCCATGTGCGCCGACGACAACGCCCTTGCCGCCGGCTTCTGTGGTTCTGTCAGCGGCAGTATCTACGTCACCGTTGGCCAACCCCACGTCAAGGTGGACCGCATCACCGTTGGAGGCCGCTGAACCCATGACGGCACCATCTCTCTTGGCTCCGGATCCCGCAGTGTTGCGGCAACACATGACGGAGGACGCCTCCCGCATGGGACTTGCCACCTGGGATCTGGGGATCACCTGCGGCAACGACACGTCCGTGCAAGTGGATCGTGGCGAACCCAAGCAGCGCAAGGCTCGCCAGAGCACCACCGCCATGGTGCGGGTCTGGAATGACCAGGGTCTGGTGGGCATCACCAGCACCAACGATCTGTCCACGCCAGGACTGAGGGCAGCGTTGGCGAGCGCCCAGCAGGCCAGCGCTTTTGGCGATGCCCAGAGCCCACCCCGCCTGTCCCCCCAGGCCCGGGATCCCCTCACGCCTCTCCATCAGCCCCGGCAGCCAACGCTTCCCATGCAGATGCTTCTGGAGCGACTCCTGGATGCCGAACGGCAAGTACTGAACGGCCATCAGGCCATCTCCACCGTGCCCTACAACGGCCTGGCCCAGGCCCAGCGGGAGCGCCTGTACATCAACAGTGCTGGTGCCTTGCGCCACCAGAGCACCACCAGCGCCACCCTGTGGCTCTATCCACGGGCCGAAGAAGCCGGCCGCAAACCCCGCGGTGCCGGGGCGGTGCGGTTGGCGGCCGGTGTGGATGACCTGGATCTGGAGGGCTGCATTGCCGAGGCCACGGAACGCACCATCAGCCACCTGGACTATGCCCCCATCGACACCGGTGTCTACACGGTCTGCTTCAGCCCTGAAGCCTTTCTGAATCTGCTGTGGGCCTTTGGCAGCATGGTGAATGCCCAGGCGGTGCTGGACGGCATCAGCCTCTCCCGGCGCAGCAGCCTGGGCAGCCAGGTGGCCAGCCCCCTGCTCACGGTGACTGATGATGCCCGCCATCCTGGTCATGTGGCCGCGCCGGAGTTTGACGGGGAAGGCACCCCCACTCGGCGGTTGCTCCTCATTGAAGGGGGCCGTCTTCGCCATTTCCTCCACAGCGAAGGCACGGCCAGGGCCTTTGCCGATGGCTCGATGGCCACCGGCCATGCCAACCTGGGGGCAAAAGTCACCCTAGGTCCCCAATGGCTGGACGTGGAGGGCCAGCGGGGGGATTCATCCCTCAGTTGTGAGACCAGCAGTGGGGTTGTGCTTATTGATTCCCTCTCTGCCCTCCATGCCGGCGTCAAGGCCAGTCAGGGGTCCTTTTCCCTGCCATTTGACGGTTGGCTGCTCTCCGGGGGGGAACGACGCTCCATTGAAGCGGCCACAGTGGCCGGGGACATCCGCTCTACCCTGCAACACGTCGTCGCCTGTGAAGGGGACCCCCAATGCACCCCCAGCGGCCGCTCCCCCCATGTCTGGGTAGAGGGACTCACCATCACCGGTGAAGCCTGAGGGCTTGCCCCATGCGCATCCTCTTCTGGGGCACCCCCACCTATGCCGTCCCCTGCCTGGACGCCCTGATTACAGCGGGCCATGGGGTGGTGGGCGTGGTGAGCCAGCCGGATCGCCGCCGTGGCCGTGGCGGCTGGCCTCAGCCTTCCCCCGTCAAGCGCCGGGCCATGGACTTGGGGTTGCCGGTGTGGACCACCCCATCCTTGCGCCAGGACGCCGCCCTCAAGCAGCAACTGGCGGAACTGGCGGCCGACGTGTTTGTGGTGGTGGCCTTTGGGCAAATTCTGCCGCCGGAGATGCTGGCCCAGCCCAGGTTGGGGTGCTGGAACGGCCACGGCTCACTGCTACCCCGCTGGCGTGGTGCGGCGCCGATTCAACGGGCCGTGCTGGCCGGTGATGAGTGGACCGGCGTCGGCATCATGGCCATGGAAGAGGGATTGGATACGGGGCCGGTGCTGCTGGAGCGCCGCCTGGCCATTGGCCTCTGCGACAATGCTGCCACCATTGCCCAGCGCCTCAGCCAACTGACCGCCGACTTGATGGTGGAAGCCATGGCCCTGCTGGCTGCCGGTCCTGTTCAACCCCAACCTCAACCTGCCACGGGGATCACCATGGCCGCCAAGCTCAGCAAGGAGGAATTCCGTCTGCCCTGGAGCGAACCCGCCCTGCAACTCCATCGCCGGGTGATGAGCTTCTATCCTCGCGCCGCGACCCGGTGGCAAGGGCAGCGGCTCAACGTGCTGGCCACAGTGCCCCTGCTGCCGCAGCGGGCCGAGGAATTGGGGGCCATGGCCGGCGCCCCGATGACGGCGCTGGCGCAAACACCATGGCCCCCAGGCCAGCCGGGCCAAGTGGTGGCGGTGGTGCCCGCTCAGGGATTGGTAGTGGCCACGGGAGAGGGACACCTGCTCCTGCAGGAGGCCCAGTTGGCCAGCAAGACACCCTGCCGGGGGCCACGCCTGCATCAAGTGCTCAGGGCCGAGGTGGGGCAGCGGCTGGGGTCGGCAGGGGCTGGTCAAAAGAATAAAGTTGCTCGTGTGAATTGCCTCTGATGACGGACGTTCCCACCTCCCATATCCGCAATTTCTGCATCATTGCCCACATCGACCACGGCAAGTCCACCCTGGCGGACCGGCTCCTGCAAGATACGGGCACCGTGGCCCAGCGGGACATGCAGGACCAATTCCTGGACACCATGGATCTGGAGCGGGAACGGGGCATCACCATCAAGCTCCAGGCGGCCCGCATGATGCACCAAGCGGGGGACGGGCAGGCCTATTGCCTGAACCTGATCGACACGCCTGGCCATGTGGACTTTTCCTACGAGGTGAGCCGCAGCTTGCAGGCCTGTGAAGGGGCGTTGCTGGTGGTGGACGCCAGCCAGGGGGTGGAAGCCCAAACCCTCTCCAACGTCTACCTGGCCCTTGAGAACGACCTGGAAATCATCCCGGTGCTCAACAAGGTGGATCTCCCCGGCGCCGAGCCCGAACGAGTCAAGGCAGAAATCGAGGAGATCATCGGGCTGGACGCCAGCACGGCCATCACCTGCTCCGCCAAGACGGGCCTGGGCATTGGCGAGATTCTGCAAGCCGTTGTGGAGCGCATCCCCGCCCCCAGCGAGCGCACCGCCGAGCCCCTTGCCGCTCTCATCTTTGACTCCTACTATGACCCTTACCGGGGTGTGGTGGTGTACTTTCGCGTGATGGCTGGCGCCATTGGCGCCAAGGACGCCATCCTGCTCATGGCCTCCGGCAAACGCTACACCCTGGACGAGGTGGGGGTGATGGCTCCCAATCAGCAACAGGTGGACCAGTTGCATGCCGGGGAGGTGGGCTATCTGGCGGCCTCCATCAAGGCGGTGGCCGATGCCCGGGTGGGGGACACCATCACCACGGCGGCAGCCCCCACGGACCACCCCCTGCCTGGCTATAGCGAAGCCAAGCCCATGGTGTTCTGTGGGTTGTTTCCAACAGAAGCGGACCAATATCCCGATCTGCGGGATGCCTTGGAAAAACTCAAGCTGTCCGATGCCGCCTTGCACCATGAACCGGAGACCAGCAGCGCCATGGGCTTCGGCTTTCGTTGCGGCTTTCTGGGGCTGCTCCACATGGACGTGGTGCAGGAGCGGCTGGAGCGGGAATACGGCCTGGATTTGATTGTCACGGCGCCATCGGTGATTTATCTCGTTATGTGCCTGGACGGCACCACCCAGCTTGTGGATAATCCGGCCAGCCTGCCGGATCCTCAGCAGCGCCTGTCCATTGAGGAACCCTACGTGCGCCTGGAAATTTACGCCCCCAACAATTATAATGGCACCTTGATGGAATTGTGCCAGGAACGACGGGGTGAATTCATCGACATGAAATACGTCACCAAGGAACGAGTCATGCTGGTTTATGAATTGCCCCTGGCTGAAGTGGTCAACGATTTCTTTGATCAGATGAAATCCCGCACCAAGGGATATGCTTCCATGGACTATGCCTTCATTGGTTATCGTGAGAATCAGTTGGTGCGGCTGGACATTCTGATCAACGGCGAACGGGCCGACCCCCTCACCACCATTGTGCATCGGGATAAGGCCTACGGAATTGGCAGGGCCCTGGTGGATAAACTCAAAGAGCTGGTGCCCCGGCAACAATTCAAAATTCCCATCCAGGCGGCCATCGGTTCGCGGGTGATCGCCGCCACCTCCATTTCCGCCATGCGCAAGGACGTGCTGGCCAAATGCTATGGCGGTGACATTTCCCGCAAGAAGAAACTGCTCAAGAAACAAGCCAAGGGGAAAAAACGCATGAAAGCCATGGGCAAGGTGGAGGTGCCCCAGGAGGCGTTTATGGCGGTGCTCAAGCTTAATAGCTGACGGGCGCCGCCACGCTGGAGCGGAGATCCAATCAGTAGCGGTAGTGGTCAGACTTGAACGGGCCAGCGACGGGTACGCCGATGTAGTCCGCCTGTTCAGGGGTGAGCTGGGTGAGCCGGGCGCCAATGCGCTCCAGGTGCAAGCGGGCCACCATTTCATCCAACGTTCTGGGCAGCAGATGCACGTGTTTGCCGTAGCGCTCGCTGTTGCGGAACAGCTCCATCTGGGCCAGCACCTGGTTGGTGAACGAGTTGGACATCACAAAACTGGAATGGCCTGTGGCACAGCCCAGGTTCACCAACCGTCCTTCTGCCAGCAGAATCATGCGCTTGCCATCGGGAAAGATCACGTGATCAACCTGGGCTTTGACGTTCTCCCATTGCAGGTCCGCCAGGGAAGCCACGTCAATTTCGTTGTCAAAGTGGCCGATATTGCAGACGATAGTCTCGTTTTTAAGTCGCTCCATATGGGTGCGGGTGAGAACATTGATGTTGCCCGTTGCCGTGACAACGATATCAACCATTTCGCACACATCCTCCACGCGGACAACCCGATAACCCTCCATGGCGGCCTGGAGCGCGCAAATGGGGTCCACCTCGGCGATCATCACCGTGGCGCCCAGTGCCCGCAGGGATTGGGCCGACCCCTTGCCCACGTCCCCGTACCCAATCACCAGCACAACTTTGCCTGCGATCATTACGTCCGTGGCCCGCTTGATGCCGTCCACAAGGGATTCGCGACAGCCATAGAGGTTATCGAATTTGCTCTTGGTGACAGAGTCGTTGACGTTGATGGCGGGGAACGGGAGCGCGCCACGCTTCTGGAGGCGATAGAGACGGGCCACGCCGGTGGTGGTCTCCTCCGTCACGCCGCGAATGTTGCCGGCAACCCGCCCATAGAAGCCGGGATCCTGCTCCAGGCGCTGCCGGACGGCGGCAAACAAAGCCCGCTCTTCGGCATTGGCGGGGTTGTCCAACACAGCGGAATCCTGCTCGGCCCGGCAACCCAGCAGTACCAGGCCAGTGGCATCGCCGCCGTCGTCAAGGATCATGTTGGGGGTGCCCCCGCCCTGCCACTCCATGATCCGGTGGGTGAAGGCCCAGTACTCCTCCAAGGACTCCCCCTTGAAGGCAAAGACAGGGATGCCCTGGGCGGCCATGGCTGCCGCCGCATGGTCCTGGGTGGAGAAGATATTGCAGGAGGCCCAACGCACCTGGGCCCCTAGGGCCACGAGGGTTTCGATCAGAACAGCGGTCTGAATCGTCATGTGGAGACTGCCGCAGATGCGGGCGCCCCGCAGCGGCTGCTCAGTGCCGTACTGACGGCGCAAGGCCATCAGACCGGGCATCTCCGTTTCGGCGATGCGGATTTCCTTGCGACCCCATTCCGCCAGGCTGATGTCAGTCACCACGTAGGGTGGTGAGGAGGTGGTTTCGACGGCAGAGGTTGGCGTTGGGGTGGAGGCAATCATGGGGCACGGTCCTGAACAGTGGGCTGGAGCCACGGCAGAAAGGCCCCGGTTCCAGGCCACTCAAGCTAGCCGAATCAGTACCGCCGTAGCGCTTGAACGTCGGCCCCACCCTCCGGACTCCAGATTGGTGCAGAGAGCCAAGCGCCCGTGAACCCGACTCCTCTTCCCGATGCCCGGGCCACCCAGGCCTATGGGCGCCGTCTCGCCGGGACGCTGCTGACCACGGGCGCAGCGGGCGGGGTGGTTGTCCTGCTGCAGGGTCCGCTGGGTGCAGGCAAAACCTGCCTGGTGGGGGGGATCGCCCAGGCCTTGGCCATTGGGGAACCCGTCACCAGCCCCACCTTTGCCCTGGCCCAGCACTACCAGGGGCAGTGG
>NZ_FITM01000157.1 GCF_900047545.1 Candidatus Synechococcus spongiarum | reverse complement strand
CTATCTTCCCTCTCCCCAGAAGCCTTCTCAAGGCCACAAGCCTGGGCAAGAGAGGGGCTTCCCCTGTTTCCCCTTATCCAGAACTCGGGTTCAATAACCAGGATGGTGATGCCTGATCCCGGCCCACCGGGGACGGTTACACCTCAGATGATCACTTCGCGATGGGGGGGCGTGGATACAGCCGGGGGGCGTGGCTCAAACATGAACATGGAGTAGATGACGTTACGGCGCATTTGGGTCATCATCTCCAAAAACATGGTGTATCCTTCATTTTTGTATTCCATCAGGGGATCTTTCTGGCCATATCCCCGTAGATTCACCGACTCCCGCAGGGCATCCATACTCTGCAAATGTTCACGCCAAAGTGTGTCAATCTGTTGCAGGATAAAGAAGCGCTCAGCCTGCCGCATCAGATTGGACTGGATTTCATTCACCTGGGCCTCCTTGATATCGTAGGCACTGCATAACTGTTCGCAAAGAAAGGCCTTGAGCTCTTCAACCTTGAGACCCAGGAGATCCTGAGGTCGCAGATCACTGAGCAGGTACACAAATTCTTTTACTTTGCTTGCCAGCCGATCCAGTGACCATTCCTCAGGGGGAAGTTCAGGATCAACATAAGCGTCAACAATATCTTCCATGGTGCGCTCTCCATAGCTCAAAACTTGTTGTTTCAGTTGGTTGCCCTTCAAAACACGGTGTCGCTCCGCATAAATGGCACGCCGCTGGTTGTTCATTACTTGGTCATAATCAAACACTTGTTTGCGAATATCAAAGTAGTAGGTTTCCACTTTCTTTTGGGCAGACTCCAGGGAGCGGGTCAGCAAGCTGGATTCAATGGGCATGTCCTCGTCAACGCGGAAGGCGTCCATCACCTTGGCCACCCGATCACCACCAAAGATGCGCAACAAGCTGTCTTCCAAAGACAGGAAGAAGCGGCTGCTCCCCGGATCCCCCTGGCGACCGGAGCGGCCCCGCAACTGGTTGTCCACGCGCCGTGACTCGTGGCGTTCGGTCCCGATCACATGGAGTCCTCCGCTGCCGATGACGCCCTCCTGCTCATGGGCTGTTATTCTGTCGTACTCCCCACGAATGCGCTGCATCAACTGCCGCAGCTTTTGGATCCAGGGATCCTGAACGGGAGCTTTTTCTGCTGCCACGTTGAGGCGTTCATCCAACGTAATGAGGCTCAGGCGGCGCTCTCCCCAAGCCTGGGCCAGATCCCCGCTCAGTTGCTTGAGGTCCTGTTCCGCTCCCGGACTGAGGGGGCAAGGGAACAACTTAGCCAGACGGCGGGATTGCTCCTGCTGACGCTGACGCAGCAGGGCTTCTAACTGGACTGGATTCAACCGCTGCTTGGCCAACGCGCCACCCATGAGTTGAGGATCCTCCGGGTTCACCAACTGGGGCAGCAACGCTTCGCGGATCCGCAGGCGGGCCATGTAGTCCGTGTTGCCCCCAAGAATAATGTCCGTGCCGCGGCCCGCCATGTTGGTGGAGATGGTCACAGCGCCAGCGCGGCCCGCCTGGGCGATGATCTCCGCTTCCCGCTCCACGTTTTCCGGCTTGGCGTTCAACAGGTTGTGAGGAATGCTGCGCTCCCTCAGCAAACCGCTGATCAACTCGGATTTCTCCACACTGGTGGTGCCCACCAGGACAGGTCGCGCCGTCTCGTGTTCCTTGGCAATTTCATCGGCGACGGCGCGCCACTTGGCGGCTTCCGTCTTGAACACCTGATCCGGCAAGTCTTTGCGAATCAGGAGACGATTGGTGGGAACAACCGTCACTTCCAGGTTATAGGTTTTCTCCAGTTCGGTCTCCTCTGTCTTGGCAGTGCCAGTCATGCCGGCAAGACGGGGATAGAGCAGAAACAGGTTCTGGTAGGTGATGGTGGCCATGGTTTGGGTTTCCGGCTGGATCTCCAGGTTTTCCTTGGCTTCAATGGCCTGGTGCTGGCCGTCGCTCCACCGTCGTGTCGGCATGACGCGCCCGGTAAATTCATCCACAATCACTGCTTGATCTTCGCGGACAATGTAATTGACGTCTTTAGTGAATAGTTCTTTGGCTTTGAGAGCATTATTGATATAGTGAGCCCAAGGATCCTTCGGGTTAAAGAGATCTTTGACCTGCAACAGCTTCTCCACCTTCTCAAATCCTTGATCCGTCAGCATCACATTGCGCTGCTTCTCGTCCACTTCATAGTCGCCGTCAGGGTCTACTCCGTCTTTGGTCACTCCTTCGGCCCGTTGTAACTTGGTGGCAATGGATGCGGCTTCTTTATATTTCTCCTGGGGACGCTCCACTTGACCGGAGATAATCAGAGGGGTACGAGCTTCATCTACCAAAATGGAATCCACCTCATCAATAATGCAATAATGAAAATCCCGCTGCACCAGATCCTTAAGATCCGTGGCCATATTGTCCCGTAGATAGTCAAAGCCCAGCTCGCTGTTGGTGACATAGGTAATATCACAGGCGTAATTGCGCTGACGCTCCTTGGGGCTCATCTCCTGCTGGATCAAGCCAACGCTCAAGCCCAAAAAGCGATGGATCTGACCCACCCACTCCGTGTCGCGGCGGGCCAAGTAGTCGTTGACGGTGACGATATGCACGCCTTGCCCGCTCAAAGCATTGAGGTAAGCGGGCAGTGTGGCCACCAGGGTCTTGCCTTCACCGGTTTTCATCTCGGCAATTTGGCCATCATGGAGCACCATGCCGCCAATGAGCTGCACGTCAAAGTGACGCATATCCAACACCCGCTTGCCCGCCTCCCGCACCACGGCGAAGGCCTCGGGCAGCAGCTCGTCCATCAACTCAAGGCGTTGGTCCGGCTCGTGAATACCGGCAAAGCGCTCTCGGAATGCCTGGGTTCGCCCCTGTAAATCCTGGTCACTGAGGGCTGCCATCTCCTCTTCCAGGCCGTTGATCTCGGCCACGAGGGGCTGGTACCGTCTTAGCTTGCGGGCGTTGGGATCACCCAGAAGCAACTTGAGCATCATGCGTCTCCAGCGGCAAAGGCTCCGTGACAATGGACTGAACTGTCAACAGGCCGCCTTCATTGAAAGGATCATCCTACCATCGCCATCCCTTTGCCTGGGCCGGTGACCACTGATGCACAAGGACCTCGGCACACTGCGCAGCTTCTCCCACGGCCGCTGGCTTTTCCGGCTCCCCGCCCTGTTGCGGATACCCCTGCAAAGAGCCTTGGAGGGACACGCCCTGCCGGTGGGTCAACTACAGATATTGTTCATGGACAACAGCTTCTGGGCCCGGGAGCGGCGCCTTACCGGTCTGCTGCGGTGTTTGCAGGGCTCGGACGTAATCGTGAGCACCTGGGACGGAGAGGATCTGGTGGCCGTGGGGCGAGCCACCAGTGACGGGATCTATCGGGCTGTGCTCTGGGACGTGGTGGTCCGTCAGGATTGGCAAGGCCGGGGGGCGGGTCGGGCTGTGGTGAACCGTCTCCTGGCGTCGCCGGCGGTGCGCTGTGCCGAGCGGGTCTATGTCATGACAACCCATGGTCTGGGCTTCTATCAGAGGCTGGGCTTCCACGAGGAGGGTAAGCAGCACCTCATGCTTCTCCAGCCACAAGAAAACTGAAGGATCCTGGTGGCGATTCCGGGAAGAAAGCGGATGAAGAGACTCGAACTCTCGACCCTCTCCTTGGCAAGGAGATGCTCTACCACTGAGCTACATCCGCAGCAGGCTGGGGGAGGCCATGCCTGGGGGTCAAGCATGAACTATTCGGGAGACATCTGTCAATGGCTGACGGCAAGGGATTACAGGGAAGTAAGCACACCCATGAGGCTGGCCATCTCCAGGGCCTCAAGGCCATAGGTCCAGCCCAGATTGCTCTTGATGCCGGCCCGCTCCAGGGCCTGCTGCAGGGTATCGGTGGTGAGCACGCCAAAGATCACCGGAATGCCACTGTCCCGGGCCACACTGGTCACCCCCTTAGCGACCTCGGCAACCACAACGTCAAAGTGGGGCGTGTCGCCACGAATCACGGCCCCCAGGGCAATAATCACCCGATAGCGGCCACTGCGGGCCAGGTGTTGCGCCACCACAGGGATTTCAAAGCTCCCTGGCACCCACACCGTGTCCAGTTGTGTACTGGTCTCGCTGGTATCAATGCCGTGGCGGCTCAGGCAGTCTAGGCAGCCGGAGAGCAGCCGGGTGGTAATGAGATCATTGAAACGGGCCACCACCAGACCAATGCGGACGCGGCCCAACTCCGGAGCAGAAAAGCTGCCTTCAAACGTGGTCACTGGCGGGGGTACTCCTGGGCAATGCAGCCTGAATTATCAGACTGACGACCGCCAGGCCGCGAGACGTCAGGCCACAAAGATACTCATGCCCCAATTCAGCAGCACCAGGCCGACCCAGACAGCACTGCCCAGAAGAATCAACCGGTTGGAGCGACCGCTGTCTTCACCGCTGGCATAAAGCACCGGCACAGCCACCACCATGGCAAAGCTCATCACCACCAGGAGGAACACAGTGAACACGTTGAGAATCTGCATGGGTACGCAGCAGGGATTAGGAGACTCCACGCAACAGTCTTCCACGAAAACCATCCCCTGGCGGTTTTCTGCCTACGATCCGCAACAGCTTGTGGGAGTTGGGGACGGTGGGTGATTCAGCGCAGCCCCGGCACAATCAACAATTATCCCTCGCCGGCTTTGAAACTGTTGCTGCGGCGCCAGGCCCCACTGCTGCCGGGGCCAGCTCCGAACCGGCAGCCCCCCGGCACCGTCAGGCTCCCACCACCGCGTCGCGGCGCCAGCAGGACGCTGGTGAGGAGGCCCTGAGCCAAGATCCCCGCTGGAGTCACCACAGCCAGGTGCCCGTCCCGGCCCTGACGCCCATGCTCCGCCACTACGTGGAACTCAAGCGTCAACATCCCCAGCGTCTGCTCTTGTACCGTCTGGGGGACTTCTACGAGTGCTTCTTCGAGGATGCCGTCACCGCCTCCACACTGCTGGAGTTGACCCTGACGGGCAAGGAGGGGGGGCGCGCCATTGGGCGGGTCCCCATGGCCGGCATTCCCCACCATGCCCTTGAGCGCCATGCCACCCAGCTTCTGCGTCATGGGTGCAGCGTGGCCATCTGTGATCAGTTGGAAGCCACCGCCAGCAACCCTAAGGGCCTCCTGCGGCGGGACATCACCCGGGTACTGACCCCCGGGACGGTGCTGGAGGAGGGGATGCTGAGCGCTCGGTGCAACAATTGGCTGGCGGCGGTGCTGGCCAGCGACAACGGTTATGAGCCAGGCTGGGGTCTTGCAGTAGCGGATGTGTCCACAGGGGAGTTCCAGGCCACCCAGGTGCACAGCAGCAGCCAATTGAACCAGGAGTTGCTCCGCCTGCGGGTGGCGGAGTTGCTACTTCCCCGCAGCAGTGACCCCGGGGAGAGACCAGTGGCCATGGCGCCCCCTCCCTGGTGCCCCGCTGGTCTGGCGGTGGGCACAGTGCCCCGCCGTGCGTTCCAGCGTATGGCGGCGGAGACCGCGTTGCAGGACCGCTTCCGATTGGCGGGGTTGGCCGGGCTGGGGCTCCATGCCCTTCCCTTGGCTCTGGGGGCCTGCGGCGGATTGCTGCACTATCTGCAAGACACCCAGCGGGGCATGACCGTTCCCCTGGCCATGCCCAGAACCTATTCCCTGGATCAGCACCTGCAGATTGACCAACACACTCACCGCCATTTGGAGCTGACGGAAACCCAGCGGGACGGTCAATGGCAGGGATCCCTGCTCTGGGCCATTGACCGCACCCTCACAGCCATGGGAGGGCGTTGCCTGCGCCGCTGGTTGCAACGGCCCCTGGTGGACCTGCAAGCCATTGCCGCACGACAGGAGACCATCGCCACCCTCATGGCAACACCCAAGCTGCGGCAAGCCCTGTGCCGGGTGCTGCGCCCCATGGGGGATCTGGAGCGCCTGGCGGGGCGCTCGGCCAGTGGCACGGCGGGGGCCAGGGATCTGATGGCCCTGGCGGATGGTCTGGAGCGGCTGGGGCAATTGGCAGGCCTGCTCCGTGATGCCCAGGGTCCCTATCTGCAAGCCCTGCGCCACCGGGATCCCGCCCTGATTGCACTCATGGAAACCACGCGCCGGACGCTGGTGAGCAGTCCCCCCCTGTCCCTGACGGAAGGGGGCCTGATCCAGGACGGGGTGGACGAGGTTCTGGATAAGCTGCGCCAACGGTTGGCGGAAGATCACGCCTGGCTGGAGCAACTGGAGCAACGGGAACGGCAGGCCACGGGCATCGGCAGCCTGCGCCTGAACCTGCACCGCAGCTTTGGCTATTTCATCAGCATCAGCAAGAGCAGGGCCCACCAGGCTCCGGAACGCTACATCCGCCGCCAGACCCTGGCCAACGAGGAACGATTCGTCACACCGGAACTGAAAGAGCGGGAGGGACGCATCCTGTCCCTGCGCTCCCGCACGGCCCAGCGGGAGTACGATCTGTTTTGCGGCCTGCGTCAGCAGGTGGGGGAACAGGCTGGTCTCATCCGCCACCGGGCCGCAGCCGTGGCAGCTCTGGATGCCCTGACGGGTCTGGCGGGGTTGGCAGCCACCCATAACTACTGCCGTCCCCAGGTGGACGATAGCCGCGCCATGGCCATCACGGCAGGCCGGCACCCCGTGGTGGAGCAAAACCTGGTGCAGGGGGCCTTTGTGGCCAACGACCTTGCCCTCGGTCAACCCCAGGGGGCCGACCTGATCATCCTCACAGGTCCCAATGCCAGTGGCAAAAGCTGCTACCTGCGCCAGACGGGTCTCCTCCAGCTTTTGGCCCAGATGGGCAGTTACGTGCCAGCCACTGCAGCGCACCTGGGCCTCTGTGACCGGATCTTCTCCCGGGTGGGGGCCGTGGACGACCTGGCGGCAGGACAGTCCACCTTCATGGTGGAGATGAGCGAAACCGCCAACATCCTCCACCACGCCACGGATCGCTCCCTGGTGTTGCTGGACGAGATTGGCCGCGGCACCGCCACCTTCGACGGACTGGCCATTGCCTGGGCCGTGGCCGAAGACCTGGCCACTCGCCTGGGCTCCCGTGCCATCTTTGCCACCCATTATCACGAGCTTAACCACCTGGCCCAGCGTTTGCCCAACGTGGCGAACCACCAGGTGGTCGTGGTTGAAGAAAACGACCGATTGGTGTTTCTGCACCAGGTGCGCTCGGGTGGCGCAGACCGCAGCTACGGCATTGAAGTCGCCCGCCTAGCGGGAATCCCCCAATCCGTGGTGTTGCGGTCCCGTCAGGTGCTCAGCGCCATTGAGGCCAATAGCCGCCTGGGGGTGGAGCCTGTTGGAGAACTGGAGATCTCCAATTAATGCCACCAGCTAAAATGTGGGTTGCTCTGTCCTCATAAAAGCGGATGGGTCGTTTGAATCATGGCGGCCCATTGCCGTGATTGTTGGGAGGACATCAAGATGTCTGGCGTGACACATCTCGGCGAGTTGATCTCCGGCTGGGTCGCTGAAAACGGCTTTGGTCTGAACTGTCCGCAGACTCTGGGGTACACGACGCTACTGAACGGCCGCTACGGAGCCCCTGGGGCGGCAAGGCGGGACATGGCCATCTAGTTTGTGGGTTTTGATAGCGTGCATCAGGGGAAAGTCCGCAGCGCGGACAGGTGCCACAGCCGCTCAACCTGAGTGAGCCTCTGGCCATCGCGGCTCTCGTTGCAGGAGACCATGACATCACGAATCCCCTATATCAACCGATCTCGACCATCTGGAGGCTGTTGTCGACATGTTGGTGACGCCTGATCGGGACTTTGTGTCTGGTTTAACGACCGTGAGTGCCGCTCTGGACGGGTCGAGCTTTGTCATGCCTGGTGGCCAGATGAGGTGGGATGGCGGGCTTTGAAGTCTCTGACCAGGAAGCCCCCGGAATGTTGTAGAGCACCGAGACAGCAGGGGCCAAATTGTCCCTCTGGAAGACGTGCCTGGCTCCAGCAGATCGGCAGCGCCGGCACTGAGTTACCTTTGTGCTCTGGATTCAGTCATGCACCCCTACGCCTGCGCCACGAAAAATCACAGCGGTCCGGCAGTGGAGTGTGATAAACTTTAATACAGAGCCACTAACAGCAGGAACCCCGATTTGAAGCCAGGCAATGTCTGGGGGGTGAGCGAATGATCGTGAACAATTTTCAGGCCATGAGATGGCTGCAAACGTTACGAGACAAAACACTGACGCCGAAACTGACGCTGAGCCTGCACCGCCGGATCACCCAGAACACCCTTGACACGGGAGATGCAGCCGGTCGGCTGCGCCGCAGTGGCGAAGACGTGGTGGTGGACCTGCATGGAGAGATCGTCCATCGGCCACCACCGGCTGAGCAACTTGAGCAGCGTCTTGTCGATCTGTGTGCCTTTGCCAATGGCGACACACCGGCTGCCTTCATTCATCCGGTGATCCGGGCCATCACCCTGCACTTCTGGTTGGCCTATGACCATCCTTTTCTGGATGGTAACGGCCGCACGGCGCGGGCTCATTTTTATTGGGCCATGCTGTGCCGCGACTACGGGCTGTTTTCCTTCGTCTCCATCTCGACGATTTTGAGAAAGGCCCCTGCCTCGTACGCTCGTGCGTTCCGTGAGACGGAAACCGACAACAACGACCTGACCTACTTCCTGCTGGCGTAACTCAAGGTAATCGGTCAGGCCATGGATCAACTGGAGGCCACCATTAAACGGAAAAAACAGGAGATGAAAGACTTTGAGAAGCAACTGGCTGATCTGGATTTGTTCAATCATCGCCAACTGGCGCTGCTGCTCCATGGCATGAAACACCCCGGCTTCCGTTACAGCATCCGCTCCCATGGAACAAGCCACAAGGTGATCTATCAGACTGCCCGCATGGAGGATCTGCTCACCCTTGCAGACCATGGCCTGTTGGAGCGGCGCAAACAGGGTAGGCAATTGCTGCTTCAGGCGTCGGCTGATTTGGGGAAGCGACTCTAGCAACTTGCGAGGACAGTAGAGGGAATCCCGATCACCAGGGTAAACGGCAATCGGGATTGGCTGGTCAACCCTCTTGAGGAACACCACGGATGGTGAGGTTAATGCGGCCACGGTTGTCGATTTCCCGAACCCGTACGGTCACGCTATCCCCCACTTTGACAATGTCATCCACTTTTTCCACCCGTGTCTCCGAGAGTTGGGAGATGTGGATCATGCCCTCTTTGCCGGGTAGAATTTCCACAAAGGCGCCAATGGGGATAACGCGGGTGACGGTTCCTCGGAACATTTCCCCTTCATGAACTTTGCGGGTCAGACCGTCAATAATGCGTCGGGCCTCGCGGGCAGCGGCGCCGTCATGACTAGCGATGGTCACCAGGCCTTCGTCGCCGATGTCGATTTTGGTGTTGGTGCGCTCCGTGATGCCCTTGATGGTGCGACCGCCAGGGCCGATCACCGTGCCAATCAACTCAGGGCTGATGCGGAAGGTGAGCAGGCGCGGGGCATGGGGCGACAGGTCTTCCCGTGGCTTGTCGATGGTTTTCTGCATCTCCGCCAGGATGTGCAGCCGGGCAGGTTGCGCCTGCCGGATGGCGTCACCGATGGTGGCCATGGGCAGACCGGTGATCTTCATGTCCATCTGCAGGGCCGTGATGCCTTTCTCCGTGCCAGCCACCTTGAAGTCCATGTCCCCCAGGAAATCTTCGATGCCCTGGATATCCGTGAGGATGCGCACGTCGCTCCCCTCCTTGATCAGGCCCATGGCTGCCCCGCTCACAGGGGCCTTGATGGGCACCCCGGCATCCATCAAGGCCATGGTGCTGCCACAGACGGAGGCCATAGAGGTGGAGCCGTTGGAACTGAGCACCTCCGACACCACCCTGATGACGTAAGGGAAGTCCTCCTTATTGGGCAACACGGGTATCAGCGCCCGCTCCGCCAGAGCACCATGCCCCACTTCCCGGCGACCCGGGGAACGGAGGGGACGGGTCTCCCCCACCGAGAAGGGAGGAAAGTTGTAGTGGTGCAGATAGGTTTTCTCGTTAGACGGATTGAGGTCATCCAACTCTTGGGCATCGCTGGGGGTGCCCAGGGTGGTGGTGGAGAGCACCTGGGTGAGACCCCGCTGAAACACCGCTGAGCCATGGACCTTGCGGGGCAGAATGCCCACCGCCGAGGCAATGGGACGCACCTGATCCAGGGCGCGGCCATCCACCCGTTTGCCCTCGGTGAGAATCTGGCCCCGCATCAACTTTTTGGTGAGGGCCTTGTAACTGGTGCCGAAAAGCTTGATGTTGCTGGCCACAGCCATGCGCACGGGGTGGTCCTCCCCCAGATTGAGAATGCCATTGGCCACATGGGACTTGATGACGCTGAGCTTGTTGTCCCGATCCGCCTTGCTGAGGTTGAATTCCGCCAGCACGGCGCGAATGCTGTCGGAGCACTGGGACTCCAGATAGGCAAGCACCGCCTCGTTGTTGGCTTCAGGTTCCATGGGCACAGGCGCAATGCACAGCTCCGTGAGGATGGCCTGCTGGTGCTTGATGAGGTCCTGCACCGCTTCGTAGCCAAAATCAATGGCCTCGATCACGTCATGCTCGGGAAGCTGCCTGGCTCCGGCCTCCACCATCACCACCCCATGGGGGGTGCCGGCCACCACCAGATCCAGATCGCTGCGCTCAATTTCCCGAAAACTGGGATTGATGATAAAGTCGTCCCCCAGCAGGCCGACCCGCACAGCCGCCATGGGCCCCGCGAACGGCAGGCGCGCCAGAAGGGTTGCCATGGATGAGCCGGTGACCGCCAACACGTCGGGGGGCATCCGTTCATCCAGGGCCTGGCACGTGGCCACCACTTGAATGTCGTCCCGCAGCCAGTGGGGGAACAAAGGCCTCAGGGGACGATCCATCAAGCGACAGGTGAGAATCGCCCGTTCCGGAGGGCGGCCCTCTCGCCGCTGATAGCTGCCGGGAATGCGTCCCGCGGCATACATGCGCTCTTCGTAGTCACAGAGGAGGGGCAAAAAGTCCACCCCCTCCCGTGCGGCCGAACGGGTCACTGTCACAAGAACCGTCGTGCCGCCGCACTCCAGCATCACTGATCCACCTGCCTGGGGGGCAAAGCGGTTGATGGTCAGTTGAACCTCACGTCCATCGAAGGAAAATGACCGACTTTCTCCTTGCACGCTTGTTGTTTCCTCAGTTTGTGGTTTGTTGTTTTGCCAACCTTGCCATCCTAGCTCTCACCAGGATGATTTGACGACGCCTGGCAGCAGGCCGGCGTGGGCTTTCTGACGCAGTTGATTTCGGCACAGCCCAAAATCACTCATCACACCACGGGGCTTCCCGGTGGCCCAGCAGCGGTTGCGCTGGCGATTGGGAGCACTGTTGCGGGGAAGCTGCTGCAGCTTGAAGTGGATTTCCAGCTTTTCCATGGGATCCGCCGCCGCGACAAAGGCGGCCTTCAGCGCCTCGCGCCTGGCCCGGAACCGCTGCGCCAACTTGCGGCGCTTCACATCCCGGGCAATCATCGACTTCTTTGCCATCAAAACCGCTGGCGGTAAGACAGCAGCCTACCCCATCATGAACTCAACCGACTTGGTCGGGGCTAGCCAGTCAAAGCGGCCAGTCAAGTGCGAGCCCGGCGGGGAGGATCGCCATGGAAGGGTTGTACCCCAATATGGGGCGGTTCAAGGCGGTGTTCCTGCTCGGGTTCACCAAAGGAGTGGGCAAGGCCTTCTGCGAACCAGCGGCGCAGCTTGCCGATCAGTGAGACGTTCTTCATGACAGGGGAAGACGACCTGGACCCAGGCTGCTGCAGAGTCAGGCCGGGTGGCCCCATAGACCATGGGAACTTAAGGAAAACTTAGGCCAGGCTCGGGCCTCAACGGCGACGGCGGCGCTGCATGGCTTTGCGCTTGGCCTTCTCAAAATGGTTTTCATGGTGACGAAGGCGCTTCAACTCTGCAAAAATACCCGCCTTCGACACTTGGCGTTTGAACCGGCGCAGGGCGGACTCAATGCTTTCGTTTTCTCCAACAGTGACTTGGGCCATGCAGACAAGGGGTCCAGACAAAACAGGCTAGACAGTGTAGTCCTCAGGAGGACCGATTGTTCCAGGCCATGGCCATGAGCAGGGTGAGCACAGTCCCCGGTGCGCTGACCGCCAGGATGATGCTGGTGGGCACCACCCCCAACTGGGGGTCCCCATAGGCCAACTCGAACACCGACCCCGTGGCCGCAATGCCCAGCAGACAAGAGAGGGCCAGCAACAGCCCTGCCAGCGGTTTCATGGGCATGGCACAGACTGCAAGCTAGACAACGGCATGGACTGCACCGGGGACAAAGCCATGGTGGTCGAGTTCCCGTTCCAGAGCCTCCACGTCCTGGACACGGTCCACGAACAGAATCCCGTTGAGGTGATCCATCTCGTGCTGGATACAGCGACCCAGGAGACCGTCCGCCTTGCGGCGCTGGTTGCGCCCCAGCTCATCCGTGAACTTCACCTCCACCACCGTGGGCCGCACCACGTTCAGGTAGACCCCGGGAATGCTGAGGCAGCCCTCTTCCCGGGAGTCCACGGAGGCACCCCAGGCGGTAATCTCCGGGTTGATGAGCACCAGAGGCGGGCTGCTGGGGGTTTCCGGGTCCAGGTCAATGACCAACACCTGCTTGTGAACACCCACCTGGGTTGCCGCCAGACCAATGCCCTGGGCGCTGTACATGCTGCGCAACATGTCGCGGCAGAGTTGGCGGATACCGTGGTCCACCCTGGACACCCGTCGTGCGGGTTGCCGCAACACCCGGTCTCCCAGATGGTGGATGGTGAGGGGAGCCGGGCCATCCACCTGCTTCTCAACAGCCACCGAGGCTTCACGCCGAGCAGCGCGGTGGGCAAGGCTGGCGAAGCTGGCTCCAGCCATGGAGGACTCCTTTGCAATAGGGCGTGTGTTGCCCATCCTAAGGAGAATTGAGTCACGTGGTGCCCCGTCATGGTGTCGGATCCCGTCCAACCTCTACCGCCCAGCGCGGTTGTTGGCAGCTTGCCCAATTGGAAAGAACCATGGCTGGCGGGTCGGCGGTTGTTCTGGTTGGAGCAGCGCCCCTGGGAAGGGGGCCGCACCACCCTGATGAGCCAGGCAGATGGTCAACGTCAGGAGCTGACACCGGGGGACTGGAACCTGCGCACGTCCCTCCACGGCTTTGGTGGAGCGCCCGTGGCCTTTGGGCGCCACCACGCCGTTCTTGTGAACCGGACCCGGACAGGCCCTGCCCTCTGGCTCCTCAATCTTCATGGCCTCACCCCACCGCGCCAACTTTGCCGGCCCGCGGTGGTGGCCATGGGGGACGGCTGCCTCCATGGGCAGGGCCAGTTCTGGATCGGCGTTTGGGAGCAGGAGCACCAGGACGTGCTCACCCGGGTTTGTCTTCGCACTGGCGCCAGCCACCCCCTGCGGGCCGAGGCGGACTTCTGCAGCACCCCCAGCCTCTCCCCCGATGGTCGTCACCTGCTGTGGCTGGAATGGGATCTCCCCGCCATGCCATGGCAAGGCAGCCGCCTCTGGGTGGCCCGGTTGGGAGATGACGGAGGACTGCAAGAGCCCCGGTGCCTGGCGGGGGGTGACGGCGATACAGCCGCTGTCTTCCAACCCCAATGGCTGCGCGACGGGGGGTTGGTCATGGCCAGTGACCGCAGTGGGTACTGGAATCTCCAGCACCTGGCCCCAGACCACCTGAACAGCCCCCGACCCCTGTGGAGAAGCCTGCTACCCATGGACGCAGACTTCGGTCTGCCCCAGTGGGTGGCGGGGATGAGCACCACGGCGGTGTGGGAGAAGGGGCTGGTGGCTGCCCACTGCCGCCATGGTTGCTGGAGGCTGGGCCAGCTTCAGTGGTCCTCCGGTTCCACCCCCCGTTGGCGGGTGTTGGAGCTGCCCTTTACAGAGATCTCCAGCCTGCGGGCCGATGGTCGGCGGGCTGTTGCCCTTGCAGCAGGGCCACAGCAATCGGATGGATTGCTGGAGGTGGATCTGGTGAGTGGCCATTGGCGGCACACATCCACTGGCGCCAATCCCCTGGCTGCCGATCCCATCAGCACACCCGAGGTCTTCTGGTTCCCTGATCATGAGGGGCGCCGCACCCACGCTTGGTTGTACCGCCCTGTTGTATCCGTGGGCCTGCCGCCCCTGTTGGTGCGCTGTCACGGTGGCCCAACCGCCATGGCACGCCCCTGCTTCAGCCTGGAGACCCAATTCTGGACCAGCCGGGGCTGGGCCGTGCTGGACGTGAACTACGGGGGCTCCAGCGGGTTTGGTCGCGCCTACCGCCAGCGGCTGGATGGGGCCTGGGGCGTAGTGGACGTGGAGGACTGCACAGCGGCGGCCAGGGCTCTGGTGGCAGCCGGTCGGGTGGATCCGGAACGGGTGGCCGTCAGCGGTGGCAGTGCCGGTGGGTTCACGGCCCTGGGCTGTCTCTCCAACAGTGACCTGTTTCGAGTGGGGGCCTGTCGCTATGGGGTCACGGATCTGGCCGCCCTCGCCCAGGACACCCACCGCTTCGAGAGCGGCTACCTGGAGAGCCTGGTTGGGCCATGGCCGACCATGGGCCAACGCTATCGGGACCGTTCGCCGCTGCATCGGGTCCGGCCTGGACAAGGGCCGGTGGTGCTGTTCCAGGGCCTGAAGGATCAGGTGGTCTTGCCGGAGCAGACGGAGCGCATGGCTGCAGCACTGCGCCAGCGGGGGGTCACCGTGGAGATGCACCGCTACCCGGAGGAAGGCCATGGATTCCGTGACGGTGGGGTGCAGCAGGAGGTTCTCCTATGCACAGAAGCCTTTTTCCGGAAGCACCTTTAACGGAGCATCGGGTGCTTGCTATCCCAGGGGAGGCTCCCTCTATGGTTAAGAGCGCTCGTTTGCCTCTGGTATGGACCGTCCTTGTCTCCCTTCTTGACGATGGCTAGAACTTTTAGCTATCCGCCCTCAACCTCATAAACGAGTCGGAAGGCAGGAGTTCCTATTTTGATTTTGTACCGGTTCAGAGCCCTCCGGAGCCGACTGGTCTCTATGTGTGGCTGCTGAAGTCTTTCGGCTAGCTTTTTCAAGAAGCGCTCTTGGACTGACTTGGTCAGGTTTTTCCACTCTTCTTTTTCCACTCTTCCAGAGCTTTGGGATGGAAGCAGAGGCCATATTCTGTGGGGGAGGACACCTGTGTGATATGGCTTAGCCATCCCCTATTGTAGCATGGTCAACCTCCAGATTGGAAGGTAATTGCTGGAGGACGCCACGAAAAGACTCTGACTTCCCTGTCCCTGATAAGGCTTTCAAGAGACCAGTAGGAGCAAGAGAGGGCTTGCTCAGACCTCACCAAGGCCGCTCAGGGTCATCTGTATGAATTTTTGCCCATCCATCAGGCGGTCGTCGGCAAGAGCATTCAACTCAATATCCTCATCCAGGTCTACCTGTTCCTGGTCCAGCCAGGAGGTTGAAGCTATTGAGCACCCAGGAAAACCGCAGTCCCCACCCCTGGACCAGCCTGCTGGCCCACGCCCAGACGAATCCTCACCATAACTGACTTTCTCAGGGCGCAGGGGCATCCCATGGAAAAGGTTGTCCAACTGTTGATGGCGCCCCATTGTCCAAGGCTCAGGGGAGAAGTGAACAGATCCAGAACCTTGGGGTTTTCGCAGAAGGAACAGAGAGGCAACTTCACTGGCAAGGACATTGACAGGAGAGACAGTGGCAACCACTGAAGCAAAAACCGCAACACTTAATCGTTGGTTCATCATTGTTCACAAAAGAGGGCTCGACTCAAGGTCGCTTCGAAAAATCAAGCAACTTTCCTTCTGGGATACATTTCCACCATTAGAAGGTCAGTCGTGGAGGGAGCAGCATGGGCCAGAGGCTTCCGAGGTTTTCAAAACCTCGGCTCATACCTTAAATGCGCTTGCAGGACTGGATTCAAACATGGGCAAGGGATGCTTGCTTCTTTAAGAAGAGACTATAAAAAACTGAACTGAGTGCAAGGGTTGGATTAGATTGCCCTGCTCCCCCATAACAGGGCGGTGAGCGCTAAGTCCATGGGGAAACAGCATCAAGGCATGGGGTTTCACCCCAGCCCAGGCTCGCCGTTTTGCCGCAACAGGTGTACCGCCTCCTGCAGTTCATGGGCAAGGCGGTCGATCTCCTCCATGGTGTTGGTGAAGCTGAGGCTGGCCCGGGCCGTGGCCGTCACCTGGAGTGCCCTGTGGAGGGGTTGGGTGCAATGGTCGCCACTGCGAATGCAAATGCCGGCGCTGTCCAGCAGGGCGGCCATGTCGTGGGCATGGGCTCCCGCCACGGTAAAGCTGGCCAGGGCGCCACGATCCGGCTGCTGCCGGGGGTCGGGGCCGTAAATGGTGAGGCCGTCGACAGCCTGGAGGTGATCAAACAGGTGTTGGGTGAGCTGCTGCTCCCAGGCGTGGATTCTCTCCAGGCCCAGGGCGGTGAGGTAGTCCAGGGCTGCAGCCAGGCCGATGGCTTCGGCAATGGCAGGGGTCCCCGCTTCAAATTTGTGGGGCAACTCCGCCCAGGTGCTCTTCCCCAACTGCACTGCAGCGATCATTTCTCCCCCACCCAGGAAGGGGGCCATGGCCTCTAGAAGGTCCTCCCGTCCCCAGAGAAAACCGATCCCTGTGGGACCGCAGAGCTTATGGCCGGAGCCCACGTACCAGTCACAGCCCAGGGCCTGCACGTCCACAGGCCGATGGGGCAGGGCCTGGCAGCCGTCCACCAGCACGTGGGCGCCAACGCCATGGGCCATGGCGGTGATCTCCGCTGCGGGATTGAGGCAGCCCAGGGTGTTGCTCAGGTGGACAAAGGAGACCAACCGGGTGCGGCCGTTGAGCAACGCCTTGTAATGTTCCATGTC
This sequence comes from Candidatus Synechococcus spongiarum, assembly GCF_900047545.1. Classification (GTDB taxonomy): domain Bacteria; phylum Cyanobacteriota; class Cyanobacteriia; order PCC-6307; family Cyanobiaceae; genus Synechococcus_B; species Synechococcus_B spongiarum_C. The sequence goes on along the minus strand of NZ_FITM01000157.1, from coordinate 9,942 downwards.
CATCTCCCCTTGGGGGGTGATGCCCACATGGCGCAGCACGGCGCCGGTGCGCCGGGCCATCAACTGCCAGGGCACCAGGTTGCTGTGGTGCTCCATCACGCTCAGCACCACTTCATCACCGGGCTTGAGGTGATCCAGGCCCCAGCTATAGGCCACCAGGTTGATGGCCTCCGTGGCATTGCGGCTGAAGACGATTTCCCTGGCATCAGCGGCGCCAACGAAGCGGGCCACAGTGGCCCGGGCTGCTTCAAAGGCCTCCGTGGCCCGGGCGCTGAGGGTGTGGGCACCACGATGCACGTTGGCATTGTGGCAGCGGTAGTACTCCACCAGGGCGTCAATGACTTGCCGGGGCTTCTGGCTGGTGGCGGCATGGTCCATGTACACCAGGGGGCGCCCCTGCAGGAACTGGTCCAGCAGGGGAAAGTCGGGGCGGGTCAAACGGGCCAGATCAAGCTGGCGCTCCGTGGCGGCGCTCATGGGGGTGGTGGTCATGGTTGATCCGGGACGGGGATCTCAAGTAGGCGTTGGAGGGAGGACCAGGCCAGGGCTGCCCAGGGCAGCCGTTGCAGGACGTCTTCGCAGAATCCCCGTTGGAGTAGACGGGAGGCCTGCTCCCGACCAATACCTCTGGATTGCAGGTAGAAGAGTTCGTCATCCTGGAGGCAACTGACCGTAGCGCCGTGGGTGCATTGCACGTCGTCGGCAACGATTTCCAGTTGAGGCTTGGTGTCGATCCGGGCCCTGGTGCTGAGCAGCAGGTTGCGACTCAGTTGGCTGGCATCCGTCTGCTGGGCCACCCGTGGCACCACAACGCGGCCGTTGAAGACACTGTGGCCCCGACCATCGGCAAGGGCCTGGTGGCATTGCCGAAGCTGGCCCGCTGGGCCGTCGAAGAACACCGTGCTGTGGGTATCCAGCAGGGACCGGCCCCGGGCCACGGCCAGACCATGCAGGTGGGTCTCCGCCTGACCTTGGGCCTGGCGGATGAAAGGCTCGTCACGGCTCAGGCCCCATCCCCAGGTCACGTTGGTGCGTCGGTAGACGCTCCGGGGGGATTGATGGACGAAGCTGCTGCCCAGGAACGTGGCCCCTGGGCAGCCCCAGGCTATGGCGGCCTCCTCAAGCTGGGCGCCAGTCCCCAACCGGGCCTCCACCATGGGCAGCACCGCAGCCTGGGCCGTTGCGGCCACGTGCCAACTCAGACACAATCGGGCGCCGGGTTGCAGCACCAGCAGCACACGGGGCGCCAGCCAGGCTTGGGCCTGCTCCATCTGAATCGCCAACGCCAGATGGACGGGATCGGCCCCACTCACCTGCAGAGCGAGGGGCGGGCCAGGGGTCACCCCGTTGAGCTGGGCCCCCAAGGGCAACGTCTCCGACGAGATGACGGTCCGGGCCACCTGGCCTGGGGTCGTCTCCTCGGTGGGCAGTGGCATGAGGCCGTGGGGCCAGAAGGGTGTTTCCCCCTGGGGAGCACGCCAGTGACCATGGCCGTCGAGCTGCAGGGCCACGTGTCTCGAAGACCCTTGGCTCAACCCATGGGGCCAGGGGGGAGCTGCCGTTCGGGTATGGAGACGAGCGGGGTCCAGTTGGGTCAGGCAACGCAGATCCGTGAACCGCCATGCCTCATTGCGGGGCGTGGGCCAGCACCAATCACGGGCACCGGCCCACTGAGCAGCCCGTTGACCGGCTGGCTGGCCAGACCGCTGGGCCAGCACCTGCAATAGGGTGTCCAGCCAGGATTGGGATTGGGTGGCATTGCTCATGGCTGAGGAGTGTCCGCACCGTCAATCCAGTCGTATCCCCGTTGCTCCAGCGCCATGGCCAAATCCTTGTCACCGGTACGCAGAATGCGACCCTCCGCCATCACGTGGACGAAATCAGGGGTGATGGCATCCAGTAACCTCTGGTAGTGGGTGATCAGCAGCGTGGCGGTTGTTGGCAATGTCAACGTCTTCACGCCGTTGGCCACAATGCGCAAGGCATCAATGTCCAGACCGGAATCCGTCTCGTCTAGGATGGCCACCAGTGGCTCCAGCAGCGCCATCTGCAAGATCTCGTTGCGTTTTTTCTCCCCACCGGAGAAGCCCTCGTTGACGCTGCGCTCCAGAAATGCCGGATTCATTTGCACAATGGCCATAGTGTCCCGCACGTGATCTTCAAAGGCGAAGGTGTCCAGTTCCTCCTGGCCCCGGTGCTGCCGCCGCGCGTTGCAACTCACCCGCAGAAATTCCAGATTGCTGACGCCGGGAATTTCCACGGGATATTGAAAGCCCAGGAACACGCCCGCTCGGGCCCTGTCCTCCGGGGAGAGGGCCAGCAGATCCTGGCCCCTGTAGTGGATGGCGCCAGCGGTGACGGTGTAGGCAGGATGGCCAGCAATCACTTTGGAGAGGGTGCTTTTGCCGCTGCCGTTGCGCCCCATCAGGGCATGGATTTCACCGGCGCGAATTCTCAGGGAGACACCCCGCAAAATCTCGTTCCCCTCCACATGGGCATGGAGGTTCTCAATGGACAGGAGCACGTCCCCGGTTTGAACGGGGGAGGGTTCACACGCGGGCATGGTCTCGGTGGACGTCAAGGGCCTAATGGGGAGCAGGGAATCAATGGGAGCAACAACAAACCTGGCGGGACTCAGCCAACGGAACCTTCCAGTTTGAGGGCCAGGAGTTTATCCGCCTCGGCGGCAAACTCCATGGGCAACTGGTTAAACACGTCGCGACAAAATCCGCTCACCAGCATGGAGACTGCTGCCTCAGACTCAATGCCGCGAGACTGCAGGTAGAAGAGTTGATCCTCGGAAATATGGCAGGTGCTGGCCTCGTGCTCAACGGTGGCTTCAGGTTGGCGAGATTGAATATAAGGGTGGGTGTTGGCTGCCGCCTGATCTCCGATGAGCATGGAATCACACTGGCTGAAGTTGCGGGCTCCACGGGCTTGCGGACCGATATTGACTAGACCCCGGTAACTGTTGACGGAGTGGCCGCTGCTAATGCCTTTGCTGATGATGGTGGAGCGGCTGCCGGGACCAACATGAACCATCTTGGTTCCCGTATCCGCCTGCTGGTAATGATTGGTGAGGGCCACGGAGTAAAACTCGCCAATGGAATCCTGGCCGCGCAGCACACAGCCTGGATACTTCCAGGTGATGGCTGAACCCGTTTCCACCTGGGTCCAACTGATGCGGCTGCGCCTGCCCTTGCACAGCCCCCGTTTGGTGACAAAGTTATAGATGCCCCCCTTGCCGTTCTCGTCGCCGGCATACCAGTTCTGAACGGTGGAGTACTTGATGGAGGCATCATCCAGGGCCACCAGCTCCACCACGGCGGCATGAAGCTGGTTGGTGTCGAACATGGGTGCCGTGCATCCTTCCAGGTAACTGACACTGGACCCTTCCTCGGCAACGATCAGGGTCCGCTCAAATTGTCCCGCGTCGTCGCTGTTGATGCGGAAGTAGGTGGACAGCTCCATGGGGCACTGCACCTCCTTGGGAACATACACAAAGGAGCCGTCGCTGAACACTGCAGAATTGAGCGCCGCGAAGAAGTTGTCCCCAATGGGAACAACGGAGCCCAGGTAGCGTTCCACCAGCTCCGGGTAATCTTTGACCGCTTCCCCCATGGAGCAGAACACCACGCCGTGCTCCGCCAACTTCTGCTTATAGGTGGTGGCAATGGACACACTGTCAAACACCGCATCCACAGCCACGTTGCTGAGACGCTTCTGTTCACTCAGCGGAATGCCCAATTTGTCAAAGGTCTCCAGGAGGGCGGGGTCCACGTCCTCCAGACTGGCCTTCTGCTCCTTTTGACGCGGCGCCGAGTAGTAGACGATATCTTGATAATCGATAGCAGGATACTTCAGAGCGGCCCAATCAGGCTCCTCCATGAGCTGCCACTGGGCATAGGCCTTGAGACGGAACTGCAGCAGAAAATCCGGCTCCTGCTTCTTGGCTGAAATCAGCCGCACCACCGACTCATCCAGGCCCTTGGCAATTTTCTCGGTCTCAATGTCGGTCACAAAGCCATAGCGATAAGGCGTTGTGTTAAGGGCCTCTACGGCGGCGGCACTGCTCATCGTGGGATGGGAAAGGGGTTTAGTTGGCGAGGGCCTGAATGGTGTCCGTGGTGATGGTCTGACTATCACCGCGGAAGGGGTTGTCTTCGGTGAGAAACAACATGCAGTGGCATTCCATGCGTTCCCGCATGGGCACACAGGGGCAGTTCCAGAAGGCCTGGGCCGCCTCCGCTGGTTTGCTATCGTAGTGGCGGCATGGGCAGAGGGGCGCCCCAAGCTGATCCTTGTGGGTGGCCAGACCCTTGAGAACGACGGCAGTGACTCCGGGATCACTGCAGAAGTAGGTGCCGGTGCGCTGGGCGTAGGTCTGGGCAAATTTGCGCAGGGCCTCCAGGCTCTCGGGGCTGGGCTGAACGGCTTGGTCCGGATTCATGGGCAGTAGAGTAACGAAACCAGTTAGTTTCCTAACTAGACTACAGCCATCTGCACGGCCTTGTGGCCGCTTCCCACGCGATGTCGTCAGAACCAGTCACATCCACCCGCGAGGCCGTGCTGACCCTCCTGCTGCGGCTGGGCCAGGCCACAGCCACCACCATGGCCAGCCAGTTGGGGGTCTCCGTGCAGGTGATGCGCCGCCATCTGCGTTCCCTGGAACAGGAAGGGCTGGTGGACAACCCCTGTAACACCACCGGTCTGGGGAGGCCCAGCCATCTCTGGCGGCTGACGGACCAGGGTCGGGATCACTTCCCCGACGGCAGCGAGGAGTTTGCCCGAGGACTTCTCCACACCATGGCCAGCCACCTTGGCCCCGATCAACTGCAAACGCTTCTTGACCAGCAGGCCGCAGCCCAGGCCCGGCACTACCGCAACCTCCTGGGGGACTGCCCCCTGGAGAAGCGCCTGCAGCGCCTGGTGGAGCTGCGTCGTCAGGAGGGGTATGTGGCGGACTATGAACCATGTGAAGACCAGCACGGCTGGCTGCTCGCTGCCTTCCACTGCTCTGTGGCCCGCATTGCCGAGCAGTTTCCCGTGATCTGTAGCCAGGAGTTACAGCTTTACCGAAGCATCTTCCCCGATTGCCAAGTGGAGCGGGTCCACTGGATCCAGGAGGGTGACCACTACTGTGGCTTCCGCGTTCAGCCTCCCGTCAGCGCCTCCCCAGTTGCCGCAGAAACCACGTCCTGAAGGCCTTGAAGGGAAAGGCACGCTGTGGCGCCAATGGTGATTGCCCAGCCTGAGACAGGAATGCCTTGATCCCAATCCTGGATTGGACCAGGCGGCCAGGCTGAGGGCGCTGGGCTGTCCTGCGGCTGGCGGGGCGGCCCTCCATCAGGTCAAGGCGTTCCTCCAGGCGAGACAGGGGCCCGCTCAAACGCTCCAGGCGATCCAGGTAGCCCTCGATGCACTCCATGAACCCCTCCAGGCGCTTCAGCCGTGCGAGGTGTTCCTCCAGATCGGAGGGGGAAATCTCCAGGCGTTCAAGGCGTTCAAGGCGCGCTTCCAGAAATTCGACTCTGGCCAACAATTCGTGATTCGGGATCGGCATGGACGCCCCATGGGAATGTGGACTGGCCTCAGCTTACCCACTCTGACCACTCGTGCAGTACTGGGAGCAGGCCCAATCTCATGCCATGGTCACAAATTCCTCGCTGATGCTGGGATGGAGGGCCATGGTGCGGTCAAAATCTGCCTTGGTGGCCCCCATGCCCATGGCGATGGCGGCCATCTGAATGATCTCGGCGCTGTGCTCCCCCACCATGTGGCAACCCAGAACCCGCTCCCGGGGTCCCAGCACCAGCTTCAAATGGCAGCGGCTGCCGGTTTTGGGCAAGGCCCGGGACAAGCTGCGGAAACGGGCCTCACACACCTGCACCTGCTCCCCGTGCCGTCGCCTGGCCTCCTCCTCCGACAGACCCACCGTGGCCAGCTCCGGCTGGGTGAACACCGCACTGGCCACCAGGCCGTGGTCCGTGCGGCGGGGTTTTTGGCCAAATCGGGAATCGGCAAAGGCACGCCCCTCGTCCACCGCCACGGGTGTCAAATTGATGCGACCCGTCACATCCCCCACGGCAAACACGTGGCCAACGTTGGTGCGTTGGTCATCATCCACGGGGATGCGCACGCCCTCCACCGCCACGCCCGCAGCCTCCAGGTTCAACCCCTCCAGCCGCGGCTGGCGGCCGGTGGCCAGGAGCACCGCTTCCGCCTCCACGCTACTGCCATCGGAGAGCACCACACAGCGGCCCATGGTGCTGCTGCGGATCGCCTGGGGAGACACCCCCTTGAGCACCACCAGGCCCTTCTCGATCATGCCCGCCTCCACGCTGGCCACGCAGCCCCGATCAAACCCCCGCAGCAACTGGCGCCGCACAATCTGAGTCACGGTCACACCTATACCCTGCAGGATGCAGGCAAATTCACAGGCAATGTAGCCGCCGCCGATGATGACCATGGAACTGGGGAAGCGCTCCAGCAGGAACAGGTCGTCACTCACCAGGGCCAGGTCAGCCCCAGGCAGGTTGGGGCGCACCGGCTGCCCACCCACGGCAATCAGGATGGTCTCGCCCCGGAGCACCTGCTCTCCCACCTGCAAGCGCCGGGCATCCAGGAACCGACCCCAACCTCGCACCAGCGCCACCCCGGCCCGATCCAGGGCCGCTTCATGAATGTTGTTGAGACGATCCACCTCCCGGCGCACGTGGTCCAGTAGCACGTGGGTTTGGGGCGCCACAGGGGGCACGGGCCAGCCGTAGCTGGGGGCATCTGCCAGTTGCTCCCCCACGGCTGAGCCATAGACCAGGAGCTTCTTGGGCACACAGCCGCGGATCACGCAGGTGCCCCCCACCCGGCTGCCTTCCACAACAGCCACGGAGGCCCCATGGGAGGCGGCCCGTTTGGCGGCAGCCAGGCCGCCGGAGCCGGCCCCCACCACCACCAGGTCAAAGCGTTGCTCGTCGGGATGCGCCATCGGTCGTGCCACTGTCTCTTAACTCTCCCTATTCTTCCCACTTACCGGTGCGCTGCCGCCAGGGGCTGATCTGCGGTTCAAGACCTCCCCCGTCATTGGGGTGCGTGGTTGGCCGGGCTGTCCCATAGGGTGCGCCCCCTGGCTGTCGGAGCAGCCCTGGAAGCACACGAGGGAAGGAAGAGGGAAGGAAGATGGTGACCGTTGTTCCCGTCCGCCAGCCAGCCCGATGCCTGTCGTACCCCCTGGACTAACCAAATGGCTGGCGCTGCTGACCCAGCCAGCCATGATCCTGGTAGGGGTAGGGTTGCTTATGCACCAGTAGAACAAGTAGATTGACAATTTACGGGAAGACGTGAAGGAGCTTCAACAAAAGTGGACGACCTGAGTCACGAAGTGAAAAGTCTCCCTATGAGGATCATGGAGATGCTGCGCAAAGCACCCCACTGACCCCCGACAGGACCGTCACTGCTCGAAGGTGCTGGGTGCGGTGCATGTGCTCTGGGCAGTGGCGTACTTTTCAGTATGGACCCCTGCCTTGGTTGCCGTAGTGATAGGCTTTGACAGAAGGCCGGTGACCAACGCCATTGACGACAAACCCTCACATCATCGACAACCACACTCGCAAGGTGGTGGACTGCCTGAAGCCAGTCCTGAGGGACGCTCATGAATTCAGTGTGGTCTCTGCCTACTTCACCATCTATGGCTATGCGCTGCTGGAAGCTGAGTTAAACAGTGTGGCCAAGGTGCGTTTCCTCTTTGGTGATCCGTCATCGATGAAAGATTTGGATCCAAGGGAGGATGAGCCCAAGTCTTTTCAATTCACCGAGCACGGGTTGGAGCCGCGGTTCACGCTGGAGCAGAAGGGTCTTGCCAGGCAGTGTGCTGAGTGGGTGAGCAAAAGCAACGTGTCCATACGCTCAGCCAGATGGTCTCACTTTCTCCACGGCAAGATGTACCTTGCCGAATCTCCCCATCATAAATTGGGCATCGTCGGCAGCTCCAATTTTACGCAAAAGGGACTAGGGGGAAGCGATAAGCCTAATCTGGAAATTAACCTGGCCACCCATGAGGCCGCAGCCGTAACAGAACTGCTGAATTGGTTCAATCAGCGTTGGCATAATGACCACTTCAGCGAAGATGTGAAGGAGGAAGTGCTGAATGCTCTGAATCGCATCGGCGGTGACCAAAGCCCGGAGAAAGTCTATTACAAGACCTTGTATGAACTGTTCTACGAGAGCATTAAGATAAGGCAGGCTGATGAGGATCTCAGCACCACCGGTTTTCAGGATAGCCAAATCTGGAACACCCTTTACGGCTTCCAGAGGGACGGCGCCAAGAGCGTCATTGCCAAGCTTCGGGAGCACAACGGCTGCATCCTGGCCGACAGCGTGGGATTGGGCAAAACCTATACTGCCCTGGCGGTCATCAAGTATTTTGAGCTACGGGAGAATGTCCGCGTACTAGTGCTCTGTCCAAAAAAACTGCTGAATAACTGGTCTCTTTACACTGACAACAAGAACCACAAACAGAATCCATTTCCTAAAGACCGCTTTACCTACAAGCTGCTAGCTCATACGGATCTCCGCAACTCAGGTACATCATCAGGCGGCGATGACCTGAACAACTTTAACTGGCAAAACTACAATTTTGTAGTAATTGATGAGTCTCATAATTTCCGTAATCAAGGCGGGCAACGCTACAAAAAACTGCTAGAAGACGTCATCAAGGTAGGCCCCAAAACCAAAGTTCTAATGCTATCGGCCACGCCAGTCAACACATCATTGATTGATTTACGCAACCAGATTTATCTGATGACAGAAGGGCGGGAGAATGCCTTCTCCCAAAACCTGAATGTGCCCAATATCCACAGCACCATGCGGAAGGCCCAGAAGGTGTTCAAGGCATGGGAGGACAGCCAATCCAAACATGAGGATCGCAACAAGACAGCCCTCTTAGAACAGTTAGGTGGCGATTTCCTGAGGCTATTGAATGGGGTATCCATCTCCCGTTCCCGCCGCCAGATTGAGAAGTTCTACACTGACGAGATAGGGCGCATTGGGCAATTCCCGGAACGGGCCAAGCCCAAAAACGAGTACCTAGACACGGACTTAGACAATAAATTCTCCTACCAGAAGCTGACCGACAGCATCAATCAATTCAAACTTGCCATCTATCAACCCAGTGCCTATGTCGTTGATGTGCAGCGGAAGGCTGAACTGGAGAGCTGCCGCAAAACGCAGAACTTCAACCAACAGGACAGCGAACGCTTCCTGGTGGGCATGATACGGGTCAACTTTCTCAAACGGCTGGAAAGCTCAGCTCATTCCCTAAAACTCACCTTGGAGCGCACTATTAATAAAATTGACAACATCCTGAGACACATCAACGACTATATTCAGAACAAGCAGTCCGACGGGGACAAACCCCTCAGTGATTTTGTACGACCCAACAATGACGAGGAGGAAGAAGAGTTTTGTATCAATCAGGGCCGTAACCCCTATCACCTCCGAGAACTGGACTTACCCCGTTGGCAAGACGACTTGCAATTAGACCGCGCCACCCTGGCGAAGGTGTTGAAACAGGTAGAGGCCATCACACCGGAACGAGACGACAAGCTAAAGCAGCTCAAGGAAACCATCCGTCAGAAAGTGGAACCCCCTCCTACCCAAGACCGTGAGGGGCATCCCAATCGTAAGCTATTGGTGTTTACCACCTTTAAAGATACAGCTCTGTATCTATACGAAAATCTCAAGACCCTCGTCTCAGAGTTACACATTAAGATGGCCGTGGTGTCTAGTGATAAAACCCATGCCACCGCCGGTGTCAACGAATTTCACCACATTCTCACCAACTTCGCCCCCACCGCCCGCCAGCGCTCCAAGGCGAGTGACCATATTGACCTTGACCTGCTGATTGCCACCGACTGCATCTCCGAGGGCCAGAACCTGCAAGACTGC
>NZ_FITM01000100.1 GCF_900047545.1 Candidatus Synechococcus spongiarum | reverse complement strand
GAGTAGGCCTTGGCCACGTCCCGCTCTAACACTTGGCGATAGGCTGCCCGGACCACCTCGGCTTTTTCCCGACCGGAAAGTCCTGGCCGCATCACGTAGCGGCTAGGCGAGGCGGCCGCCTCGGCGTAGGTTGCCGGAAGCTGGAGCCCTTGGGCCACCCCACTGCCGGGGCGGAGGCGGGGTGAGGGGCCACTCTCGGAGAGCTCCTGGAGCAGGACATTGAAACAGTCCACCACCAACTGGCGGCTCTCCGGATCGTCCTGGAACGCGGACGCCGCCGCGGCACGCATTTCTTGCAGGGCCAGCAGCGTGGCGGGAATGGAGCAGCCTTTCTCCAGCACCTCCCTCAATCCACGGGCATTGACCACCAGAATGCTGGGATCACCGGCCACGACGGCATAGCCCACATAGCGCAGGAACCAGCCCAAATCCCGCAGGGACTTAGTCATGCGCTCCTTGCCGTAGCGGGAGACGTCAATGGGGGCGAAGCCTGACGGGGTGACCACTGCCACATCCCCCGCCTGGCGAAAGTTCTCCACCAGGCGGGTGAACACGCCCCGGCTGGAACCGGTCGGCTGGGCAAACGTCTCGACAGAGCGGTCAAAGGCTTTCTGTTCTGACCGACCTTCCGGGAAGGCTGACCCCACACCAGGCACGGCTGCAAGGCGACTCGGGGGCTCTTCCAGATAAGCCAGGGGTGTTCCGCCCGAGAAAATACGGTTTGCCGCCTGGGCGATGATGGCGCCGGCATTGGCGGCAAGGCGACGGGCAACGTCAACCCGTTGCTGCCCACCCTGGAAAAAATTGATCAGCCGATCCAACTCAGTGCGATTGGGGAAGCGATCCTGCTGTTCAGCCTGACGCAGGCTGGAAAGCGGCAGGGTGTCATACAGTTGCGGTGAAACGCTACTGCTGCCACTGCTGACGGTCACGGTCATGAAGGAAAGGCTCCGATGCAGCCACGGCCTGATGGCTCAGACCTTCTGTGCCAAAACGCTACGCTGTCCCTGTGGGAAGTCAGAGGATCATTGAACAAATGTTTGCAGCACCGGGGGTGTCTGGAGATGATTCCCCATTAACACTTATTGATTGGTGCCGCAATCTCCTCACCCCATGACCATGGCTGATGGGGCCACACCCCGGGTGCGCGACTTCTACAACGCGTTTCCCTATCCGCCAGACCCCCTGCAGGACGGTCCGCCACCGGGCTACAACTGGCGCTGGTGCTACGCCACCGCCTATAGCCACTGCACCGGTCAGGCACCTGATCCCCATCCCCGCCAGCCCCTCAACATTCTGGATGCTGGTTGTGGCTCCGGTGTGAGCAGTGATTACCTGGTGCATCTCAATCCCGACGCCCGGGTGACCGCCCTGGATATCAGCTCCAAGGCCCTGGCCGTGGCCCGGGAACGCCTGCGGCGCTCCGGCGGCGAGCAGCACATCCGCTTTCAGTGCATCAGTTTGCTGGAGGCTCCGTCCCTGGGGCGGTTTCAGCTCATCAATTCCGTCGGTGTTCTGCACCATATGGCGGATCCCGCCGCCGGCCTTGCGGCACTGGCCAGGGCCTTGGCGGACGGGGGCATCCTGCATCTGTTCCTCTATGCAGACGGAGGCCGCTGGGAGATTCACAGGACCCAGCAGGCTCTGGGACTGCTGGGGGTCCAGGCAGATGGAGCGGGGGTCCGGTTCGCCCGACAACTCATTGCCCGGTTGCCTGAGCACAACAGTATCCGGCAGCGTCATCAGCGGCGTTGGAACCTGGATACGGTCGATGACGCGGCCTTTGCCGACATGTATCTCCATCCCCAGGAAACCAGCTACACTCTGGAAAAGCTCTTCCGACTGGTGGAGGGTTGCGGGCTGAAGTTTCTGGGCTTCAGCAATCCCCGGATCTGGCGGTTGAACACCCTCCTGCAGGGGGAAGCCCTGGAGCGTGCCAGAGCTCTGCCGGATCGGCAGCAGTGGCAGCTTATTGAGGCTCTGAACACGGACATCAGCCACTTTGAGTTCTTCCTGGGGAAACCACCCCTGCCAACCCACACCTGGAATTGTGACGAGGACCTGTTGGCCGCCACCGCCCAGCGCAATCCCTGTCTGTGGGGGTGGCCCGGTGCGCGACTGCTGGACCCCGACCTGCAGCCCATGGATCTTGACCAGGAGGAAGTGAACCTGCTGAAAGCCATTGATGCCGCGCCGTCACAGCCGTTGCAGTCTCTGGTGGATGCTGCTGGCGACAGAAGTCAAAGGCGACTGGGGGAACAAGTCAGGGCACTCTGGCGGCGCAGATTGGTCCTGCTGTGTCCCACACCCAACTAAACCGGATGTTAGAGTTCCCCCGCATTTGCCTGTGAAGCAACCCTGTGGACAGAACGGAGGCGAACCACGGGCTAGCTATGGAAGTGTCTCCTGAAGATTTGCTTCAGGCCCATCAAACCAGCCTTTGGCGCGACCAGTTGCTCCGTCGTCTCGCTGGTCACAACCTGCCGCCCTCTCCCCTCGGAGACGGGGGCGGTTGGTCCCGGTTCACGCCATCTGTTGCCCAGTCCTCTTCACCTGCGAAGAACCCGGAGGAGAGACCCGGTCCGATGGCAGCGTTCTTCCGGCTTCGCCAACGGGTTCTCAGCCTGACACTGATCATCACCATCGGTGCCGGCCTGTTGACAGCCCTGGTCTGGGATCTGCACATATGCTTCAGCCTTCTTGCCGGCGCCACTGCGGGAATCCTCTACCTGCTTCTGCTTTCACGTTCCGTGGAACGGCTGGGCAAGCGCTCCAACAGGCTTGGGAAGGCGCACTTGGGTGTTCCCGTTCTGCTGTTCATTCTGGCCCTTCGGCTGCAAGGGCTGGATCTCTTGCCGGCCCTCCTCGGCTTTTTGCTTTACAAGCCGGCCATCTTGCTCATCGCCTTCGCCGATCTGACGGGTTCCGATGAGCCCACAACCTTCATTTCCGGTTCCCCACTTGCCTGAGTCATGCTGTTGCAGACCCTTCTTCCCCTTGCCGAAGCTCTCCCGGCCAGTGATCCCGAACTCATGGTTGAAGAAACCAATGGTCTGGAGATTGGCCAGCACTTTTACTGGCACCTGGGTCAACTAGATCTTCACGGTCAGATTTTCCTCAGTTCCTGGATTCTCATTGGCGCCCTGCTGACCATTGTGGTGGTGGGGACGCGCCGGATGGAGCGCAAGCCCGGGGGACTCCAAAATCTTCTGGAGTTCCTCTGGGACTACATCCGTAACCTTTCCCGGGAACAGATCGGCGAAGCAGCCTACCGGGACTGGATGCCCTTCGTTGGCACGCTGTTCCTGTTCATCTTTTTCTGTAACTGGGGAGGGGCCCTCGTGCCCTGGCGCCTGGTGCGCCTGCCCTCTGGTGAGTTGGGCGCCCCCACAGGAGACATTAACACCACTGTTGCCCTGGCCCTGCTGGTGTCCCTGGCCTACTTCTACGCCGGGCTGAGCCGCAAGGGACTGCGGTACTTCGAGTACTACGTGGAGCCCACCCCCATCATGCTCCCGTTCAAGATTGTCGAGGACTTCACCAAGCCCCTCTCCCTCTCCTTCCGTCTGTTCGGCAACATCATGGCCGATGAGCTCACCGTCTCTGTGCTGGTGCTGCTTCTGCCCCTGTTTGTGCCGTTGCCCATGATGTTTTTGGGCCTGTTCACCAGTGCCATTCAGGCCTTGATTTTTGCCACCCTGGCGGCCTACTACATTGGCGAGGCGGTTCACGAGGAGCACGCCTGAAGCGGATCCCTCCGTCGCTCACCATCACTGCGCGCGGTCCGAACGCCTCGGGCCCCTTCCCTGCCTTAGTAGGGATGTTCCAGGCGCGCCTCCAACACCCGCGTACCATCTGCGCACCCCCAACCATCATCCCCTCAATCATGGAATCTTTTATTCCCGCAGCATCCGTTGTCGCCGCCGGTCTGGCCGTTGGCCTAGGGGCCATTGGCCCCGGCATTGGCCAGGGCACCGCTGCTGGTGGGGCTGTTGAAGGCATTGCCCGTCAGCCTGAGGCCGAGGGAAAGATTCGCGGCACCCTGCTGCTCTCTTTTGCATTCATGGAATCTCTCACCATCTACGGCCTCGTGGTGGCCCTGGTGCTGCTGTTTGCCAACCCCTTCTCCTGAAGGTGAGCCAGCAGGGCGTTGCGGCCCAGGCTGTCTGAACTGCGCCCTGTGCTTGTCCTGAACCATCGTCCATCCCACGTCCCAATGATCAACTGGTTGTCACTGGCCGAGGCTCCTGTTCCTGAAGGCGGCCTCTTCGACTTTGATGCCACCTTGCCGTTGATGGCCATTCAGGTGGTGATCCTCACCTTCATCTTGAACAAGCTGTTCTTCCAGCCTGTTGGCAAGGTGGTTGAGGAGCGGGAAGGCTTTGTGACCACCAGCCACAAGGATGCCAAGGCACGACTGGCCCAGGTGCAACGCCTTGAAGACGATCTCAAGGCCCGGTTGCAAGAGGCCCGTCAAGAGGCCCAGGCTGTCATTACTGCGGCTGAAGACGAGGTGGCCACGCTTCATAAAGCCGCCTTGGCGGAAGCTAAGGCCTCGGCAATGAAGCTGAGGGAGGAGGCGCGAGCCGACATCAAAGCCCAGCGGTCGGCAGCCGACGTTGTTCTGGCTGAGGAGTCTCGTCGACTCGCCGACTTGATTATTCAGCGCCTGGTCGCCACCTGAATCCATATCATGCCCATCGTCGCCCCCATCACCATGGCCACCCCCCTCTTGCTGGCAACAGAAGGTTTTGGCATTGACCTTGACATCCTCAACGACAATCTGGTCAATCTGGCCATCCTCATCCCCATTCTGGTCTGGTTCTTGAAGGGATTCCTCGGTGGCATCCTCTCCCGCCGCCGTGAGGCCATCCTCCAGGATCTCAACGAGGCGGAATCCCGCTTTGCTGAAGCGACAGCCCAGTTTGAGAAGGCTCAGGCCGAGTTGGCTGCCGCTCGGGAAACAGCCCAAACAATTCTCAGGGACGGCCAAGCCCGCGCCGATGCCATTCGTGCCGAAGGGGAGCAGCGCACCATCGCCGAGATGGCTCGCCTTCAGGAGGAAGCCAAGGCCGATACGGACAGCGAAGCACGGCGCATCAGCAACGAACTGCGCCGTAGCACCGCTGAGCAAGCCATCGCCCTGGCCCTTCAGGATCTTCCCAAAGCCCTTCCCCCCAAGAAGCAGGCAAAGCTTCTGGCGGCCACCATCAACTCTCTCGGCTAGACGATGCCCCTTCTCAATACCATCGCCACGCCTTACGCCGAAGCGCTGCTGCAAATCGGCAATCAGCAGGGCACCAGCGATGATCTTGCCGCTGATGCCGAGGCCGTTCTTGAACTCTGGACAACCTCGGACCTCCTGCGAGATGCTCTGGGCTCCCCAATTCTTGAACCGGACACCAAAAAAGCTGTCATCACGGCACTGTTTCAGGAAAAGGACGTGGTCCAGCAAGCAGCCAGCCTCAACCTGCTCAAGCTGCTGGCTGATCGCCAGCGCCTCAGCTTGACGGGCGCGATTTTTGAGCGCTTCCTGGAGCTTTACCGCAAGGCCAAAGGCATTGCCCTGGCTCAGGTGACCAGCGCGACTCGGCTCACCCCGGAACAGGAAAACCAGCTCAAGCAAAAGGTTCAGGCCATGGCGGGTAGTGCTGCTGTGGAGTGCTCCATCACTGTTGATCCTTCTCTAATCGGTGGTCTGATTGTGCGCATCGGCTCCCAGGTTGTCGATGCCAGCCTGGCCGGACAAGTCCGTCGTCTCGGCCTCAGCCTTGCCAAAGCCACCTGAGTCTTCTCCCCCAACCCCAACTGCCCTTCCCACCTCCCCGCCATGGTTTCCATCCGTCCTGACGAGATCAGCACCATCCTCAAACAGCAAATTGAGGACTACGACAAATCCGTCTCCGTCAGCAATGTCGGCACCGTTTTGCAGGTGGGCGACGGCATTGCACGGATCTATGGCCTGGAACAGGCCATGGCGGGCGAACTGCTGGAATTTGCAGATGGCACGGAAGGTATTGCTCTGAATCTGGAGAGTGACAACGTGGGCGCCGTGCTCATGGGGGAAGGCCACGGCATTTCCGAGGGCAGCAGCGTCGAGGCCACAGGCAAAATTGCCTCCGTTCCCGTCGGTGACGCCATGTTGGGACGGGTGGTCAATGCCCTTGGCGAGCCTGTGGACGGCAAAGGGGCCATTGAAACCACGGCCACCCGTCTGATTGAGTCTTCGGCGCCCGGCATCATCCAGCGCCGCTCCGTCCATGAGCCCATGCAGACCGGCATCACGGCCATCGATGCCATGATTCCCATCGGTCGGGGCCAGAGGGAACTGATCATCGGTGATCGCCAGACCGGGAAAACCGCCATTGCCATTGACACGATTCTGAACCAAGCGGATCAGGACATGATTTGTGTCTATGTGGCTATTGGCCAGAAGGCGGCCTCCGTGGCCAACGTGGTGCAGGTGCTGCGGGAGCGGGGCGCCTTGGCCTACACCGTGGTAGTGGCTGCCAATGCCTCGGAGCCTGCCGCCCTCCAATACCTGGCCCCCTATGCCGGTGCGGCCATTGCCGAGCACTTCATGTACGACGGCAAGGCCACCCTGGTGATCTACGACGACCTCTCCAAACAGGCCCAGGCCTATCGCCAGATGTCTCTGCTGCTGCGCCGTCCCCCCGGACGGGAAGCCTATCCCGGCGATATCTTCTACTGCCACAGCCGCCTCCTGGAGCGGGCCGCAAAGTTGAGCGACGCCATGGGCAAAGGCTCCATGACTGCCCTGCCCATCATCGAGACCCAGGCTGGGGACGTGTCGGCCTACATTCCCACCAACGTGATCTCCATCACCGATGGTCAGATTTTCCTCTCCTCAGACCTGTTCAATTCCGGTCTTCGCCCAGCCATCAACGTGGGCATCTCCGTGAGCCGCGTGGGCGGCGCCGCCCAGACCAAAGCCATCAAGAAAATTGCCGGCACGTTGAAGCTGGAATTGGCCCAGGCGGCCGAGTTGGCGGCCTTCTCCCAGTTTGCCTCGGACCTGGATGCCGCCACCCGGGCCCAGTTGGATCGCGGCGCACGGCTGCGGGAAATGCTGAAGCAGCCCCAGTTCAGCCCCTTGATCCTGGCGGAGCAGGTGGCCCTGGTCTATGCAGGAACCAAAGGTCTCCTGGATGACGTCCCTGTGGAGCGGATTCAGGGCTTTGTGCGGGAGCTGCGCGACTACCTCAAGACCAGCGCCAAGGACTTTGTCGAGGAGATCCAGACCAAGCGGGTCATGTCCGCGGCGGCGGAGGACAAGCTCAAGGCCGCCATCGAGACGGTCAAGTCCACCATGCTGGCTGCTGCTTGATCCGGCCAGGTCCTCACCACTTCGCTGAACCATGGCCAATCTCAAACAGATCAGAGACCGGATCAACTCGGTCAAAAACACCCGCAAGATCACCGAGGCCATGCGCCTCGTTGCAGCAGCGAAGGTGCGCCGCGCCCAGGAGCAGGTGTTGCGCAGCCGCCCCTTCGCTGATCGCCTGGCGCGGGTCCTGGAAAATCTCCAGTCCCAAATGGCTTTTGAAGCCGTCGATGCTCCCCTGCTGGAGCAGCGTGAGGTACGCACCGTTACCCTGGTCTCCATTGCCGGTGACCGGGGGCTCTGCGGCGGCTACAACGCCAATGTCATCAAGCGTACAGAGGAACGCCACCGGGAGTTGACGGCCAAGGGGCTGAAGGTGAACCTCTTGCTGGTGGGACGTAAGGTGAATGCCTACTTTGGCCGCCGGGACTACCACGTTGTGGACAGCATCGAAAACCTGGAGCAGGTGCCCACTTCATCTGAGGCTGACCACATTGCCAGTTCCCTGTTGCCCTTGTTTCAAGGCCGCAGCAGTGACCGGGTGGAAGGAATCTACACCAAGTTCATCAACCTGGTGAGTTCCAAGCCCGTGGTGCAAACCCTCCTGCCTCTGGATCCCCAGGGCATTGCCACGGTGGACGACGAGATGTTCCGTCTCACCAGCAAGGGGGGCGCCATGGAGGTGGAGCGTGGCTCACTCCCCAACACCCAGCCCAAACTGCCCTCCGCCATGGTCTTTGAGCAGACCCCTGCCCAACTGCTGAACGCACTCCTGCCCCTCTACGTGCAGAACCAAGTGTTGCGTTCTCTGCAAGAAGCAGCCGCCTCGGAACTGGCCAGCCGCATGACGGCCATGAACAACGCCAGTGACAATGCCAAGGCCCTGGCGAAAACCCTCACGTTGGACTACAACAAAGCCAGGCAGGCAGCCATCACCCAGGAAATTCTTGAGGTGGTGGGCGGTGCTGCCGCCATGGGTTGAGCTGGCCAATGGACACCTTCACCGTCACTGTTCATCTGGAAGGAAAGGTCCACACCTTCCCCTGCCGTGGGGATGAAACGGTGTTGGCCGCAGCGGAAGCGGCCGGAGTTGTTCTGCCCTGTTCCTGCTGCACAGGACTCTGCACCACCTGTGCCGCCCTGCTCAAGCAGGGCCGTGTGGTGCAGCCCGATGCCATGGGTGTGCGGGATCATTTGCAGGAGAAAGGCTTTACCCTGCTGTGTGTGGCGTATCCTCGCAGCGATCTGCAACTGGATGGCGGCCAGGAGGATACCCTGTATGAAGCCCAGTTCGGTCAATACCAGACATGACCGCTGGTGGTGGGCCCGTGACGGGCACCGGTCATTCCACACCGCGGTTGCAGAAGCTCTCTCTGGAGTTGATTCTGGAGCCCGGCCCTTTGCTGGATCCCATTGAAAAGGCCTTGGCTCAACACGGCGCACCATTGCGTTGGGCCATTACTACCTGTACAGCGTTACCAGAGGGACAGCGCTTGATCCGGCTGGAGGCCATGGTGCTCCACTGCACCCCATAGCCATGGGCGCGCCACCCATGCCCACGGTGCTGATCATCCCCACCGGGATTGGCTGTCAGCAGGGAGGTTTTGCCGGGGATGGTCTGCCGGTGGCGCGCCTTCTGGCGGCCGCCAGTGGCTGCCTGGTCACCCACCCCAACGTGCTGAATGCCGCAGTCCTGTACTGGCCTGATGACCGCATCCATTACACGGAGGGTTGGGCACTGGATCGCTTTTGCCAAAGGCAGACGGCCCTGCGGCCCCACCATCGCCATTGCCTGGGTTTGCTGCTGGATGGTGGTCTGGAGCCGGAATTGCTGGAACGCCACCGCCAAGTGGCTGCCGCGGCACGGTTCAGCCTGGGGTTGTCCATCGGTCCTGAGGTGGTTACACCGGAGCCCCTCGGGGTGTGCCTGGAGCAGGGGGCAAGTGGTATGAGCTGGGGTGGGGTGAACCGCGTTGACCTGCTGCTGGATGCTGGCCGCCTGCTTCAAAACCGCGGCGCCACGGCCGTGGCTGTGGTCACCCGCTTTCCCGATGAGTCTCCCACGTCTTCCCCGTTGCAGAACTACCGCCATGGCAGGGGGGTGGATGCCCTGGCCGGGGCCGAGGCAGTGATCAGCCACCTGCTGGTGCGGGAGTTGGGTCTGCCCTGCGCCCATGCCCCGGCTGTACGCCCACTGCCCTTGCTGTCGGACGTGGATCCCCGTGCAGCGGCTGAGGAGTTGGGCTACACCTTTCTACCGTCCGTGTTGGCGGGGCTGAGTCGGGCGCCCCGGCTCATCCCTGCCGCTGCCGCCCGGATGGGTGATCTGTTGGCCTGTCAAGTGGGCGCCCTGGTGGCGCCCCACGGCGCCCTGGGTGGGGCAGCGGTTCTGGCGGCGTCTGAGCGGGGGATCCCGATCCTGGCGGTTCATAATCCCTCCCAACTGGAAGTCACGGCAGAAGCCTTGGGCTTGGAAGGGGTGATTCACGTTGCCAATTACCAGGAAGCTGCCGGCGTGGTGCTGAGCCTGCGGGAAGGTTTGGATCCCGGTGCGTTTCAACGTCCCCTGGGGCAAACTGGACCTGAACGAACCAGGGGCTGATGCTCAGGACACCCCAGTTGTGCATTGTGCAGACCATTGCGCGGGAGGGGCCTGGTCTCATTGGCGCCCTGGCCATGGAGCGCGGTTGGCAACTTCAGGTGACGCAACTCTGGACCGATCAACCCCTGCCCCAGCCACAACAGGGCCAAGCGTTCCTGCTCCTGGGGGGACCGGCCAGCGCCAATGATGGCCATGGACGCATCCCGGAGTTGGTCCGTCTCTGCCAATACTTGCTGGCGCAGCGCATTCCCGCCATGGGCATCTGTCTGGGCTTGCAGGTGCTGGCCAAGGCCAGGGGGGGTGTGATCCGTGCTGCTCGGCAACGGGAGCTGGGTTGGCTAGATCCCCAGGGGCAACCATGGACACTGCATCAAACCCCTGCCGGTCGCCGCCATCCCCTCCTGCGCGGTGTACCCGACCCTTTACCGGTGTTTCAGCTTCATGGGGAAGAGGTGGTTCCGGAGCGTTCGGTTGAGACCATGGCCAGCAGCCCTCTCTGCCACAACCAGATTGCGGCCCTTGGCCCGGCGGCCTATGGGGTGCAGGGCCACATGGAACTGGACCAAGCCATGGTGGAGCACTGGTTTGCCGAGGATGACGACCTGCGCCCCATTGCCCACCAGGCCCGGTTCAGCCAGGCTGGCCTGGAGGCCCTGATGCCCGTTGGCCGGACGCTTTACGGGAACTGGTTGACCCTGGCGTCCCGGCGATTGGCCTCCGATCCCGCCATTTCCGGTGACGAGGTGAAGTGGACGCCATGATCAGGCACCAGCGCTGGCTTGCTCTCCTGCCCCTGGCCAGCCTCGGCTACCTCGTCGCCCGTGGCCAGGGGGTTCACCTGCCGGGGATCATCTGCCCTTTCCGCAGCATCACCGGAGTTCCCTGCCCCACCTGCCATCTCACTCGCTCAGCCATGGCCAGTCTGCGGGGAGACCTGGGCCTGGCGTTGCATCATCATGTCTTCGGGCCGCCCCTGGTGGCCTGGCTGGGCTGGGCTGCCTGGCGTTCCCTGCGGCAAGGCCGCCTGGCACTGCCGTTGCCGCCCTCCGGTGGCGCCATGGCTGTGCTCCTGACGCTTTTGCTGGCCTACTGGGTGTTGCGGGTGGCGGGCTGGACCCTGCTGGGCTGGAACACCTTCCCCGCCAGTTGAACTCAGGCAAGCTCCTGGGCGCGAACCAGCCCTTTGTGGTGGATGTAGTTTTGCATGTAGAGCGCCGTCATTGGCAACACTGCCAGGACGGGGAGAAAACAGAGCA
>NZ_FITM01000104.1 GCF_900047545.1 Candidatus Synechococcus spongiarum | reverse complement strand
CCTCAACGTGGGCTTCTATTACATGGCCAATGCCGGTGGCCGTCTCCTGGGCACCGTGCTCTCCGGCCTGGTGTTCCAGTTGGCCGGTGGGGGCGCCGGGGGCATGGCGGCCTGCCTCTGGGGTTCGGCCCTGCTGGTGGGGCTCTCCTGGGGCGCCAGTGTCTGGCTGCCCCGGCCCCGGTCCTCCTTGGCCTAAGGGCGGCTGACGGCCGCAGGCGCCTGCTTCTGCTCCAGGCCCGGAAGCTGGCTGGCCATGGCCTGGAACCATTCCATGACGGTGGTGAGTTGCTGGGGGGCGGGCAGGGAGCCCAGGCCCCGGGCGATCACCTTGGCCGTGATGTTCCCGGCCTGGTAGATCAGACGGCCGTGCAGATGCTGGGGCAAACCCTGGCGCAGTCGGCGGAAGGCTGGTTCCTGCAGGGTGGTGTCCAGAATGATATTGGCCTTTTCCGGGCGGATGCGGGAGATGCCACAGCGTTGGGCCAGGAGCTTCAGTTCCATGAGTTGCAGCAGGGTCTGCACCGGCGCTGGCAATGGGCCGTAGCGATCACTCCATGCCGCCGCCAACGCCAGCAACTCTTCCAGGCTCTGGCAGTTGGCGGCGGCCCGGTAGGCGGCCATCTTCTCGTTGCCGTCGGCAATCCAGGCTTCGGGCAGGAAGGCCGGCACCCGCAGATCCACCTGGGTGTCCTCCACCTGGGGGATGTCCTGTCCACGGATTTCCGCCAGGCACTCCTGGAGCATGCTCATGTAAAGGTCAAAGCCGATGGCCTCCATCTGGCCCGACTGCTCCATCCCCAGCAAATTCCCCACCCCGCGGATTTCCATGTCCCGCATGGCCAACTGGTAGCCACTGCCCAGTTGGGCAAATTCCTGAATGGCCCGCAGCCGGGAGCGGGCCGCGGCAGTGAGCGTCTCTTCATTGGGGTAGAAGAGCCAGGCATGGGCCTGTACCCTGCTGCGGCCCACCCGTCCCCGCAGTTGATAAAGTTGGGCCAGGCCGAAGCGGTGGGCGTCTTCCACCAGGATGGTGTTCACCCGGGGAATATCCAGACCGGATTCCACGATGGTGGTGCAAACCAACAGGTCCGCCTCCCCGTCGTTAAACGCCAGCATGGTGGCCTCCAACCGGCCTTCATCCATCTGCCCATGGGCCACCAGCAGCCGCAGGCCGGGGGCCATGCGCTGCAACTTGGCCGCCACCTCGCCGATGCCCTCCACCCGGGGCACCACGTAGAAGATCTGCCCACCCCGGTCCAGCTCCTGGCGCATGGCGCTGCGCACCACCTCGTCGTCCATGGGCAGCAGGTGGGTTTTGATGGGCCGGCGCAAGGGGGGCGGGGTGGTGATGAGGCTCATCTCCCGCATGGAGGACAGGCTCATGTACAGGGTGCGGGGAATGGGGGTGGCGCTGAGGGTGAGCACGTCCACGGCCTTGCGCAGGGCTTTGAGCTTTTCCTTCTGTTTGACGCCAAACCGCTGCTCCTCATCCACCACCACTAGACCCAGGTCCTTGAACACCGTGCCCTTGCCCAGCAACTGATGGGTACCCACCACCACGTCCAGGGTGCCGTCCGCCAGCTGCCGGAGCAGTTCACGGCGTTCCGTAGCCGTACGGAATCGGTTCAGCAGCCCCACCTTGACGGGGTAGGGGGCAAAGCGGTCCCGGATGGTGCGCCAGTGCTGCTGGGCCAGCACAGTGGTGGGGGCCAGCAGGGCGCATTGCTTCCCGTCCGTGACGCACTTAAAAATGCCCCGCACCGCCACCTCGGTTTTGCCAAAGCCCACGTCCCCGCAGACGAGGCGGTCCATGGGACGCGGCGCCTCCATGTCCTGCTTCATGTCGGTAATAGCTTTGAGCTGGTCCGGGGTGGGGTCATAGGGAAAGGACCCCTCCAGATCCGCCTGCCATGGCCCATCGGTGGCGAAGGCATGACCACGGGCCTCATGGCGCTCGGCGTAGAGCTTCACCAAATCCATGGCCACCTTGGCCACTGCCTTGCGGGCCCGTTCCTTGGCTTTCTTCCAGGCGCTGCCCCCCATGCGGTTCAACTGGGGAGGCTGCTCACTGCTGGCCCGGTAGCGGCCCAGGCTGCCCAGTTGATCCGCGGCCACCCGCAGCAGACCGTCGGTGTACTTCACCACCAGGTAATCCCGTGGCTCGCCACTGAGGCTGAGTTTTTCCAGCTTCAGGAAGCGGCCAATGCCGTGGAGGCGATGTACCACGTGGTCCCCCGGCTGAAGCTTGTAGGGATCCACCGTGCGGCTGGCGGCCCGCTTGCGGCGGCGCACATAACCACTGCTGGCCAAGGACTGCTGGCCAAACATCTCCCGATCAGTGAGCAGCATCACCTTCCAGGCCGGCAGGGCCACCCCCTCCAGTTCGGCCACTCCCTTGGCCTTCAGCACCACGGGGATGCCTTGCTCCAGCAGTTGGGCAATGGCGGGGCGGTCCTGGGCGTTAGGCACAAAGCGGGTGACGGCGTCGTGCTCCTCCAGCAGGGCCACGGTGCGGGAGGGCTGGGCGGAGAGGAGCCACAGGTGGGTGCGCTGCCGCTGCTGGTCCCGCAGCAGCTTGCCCAGCTTGCCGAATTGGTTGGGGAGACAGGGCACCGGCCTGGCCCCGAGGGACACGTGATGGGGATGGCTGTCCGCCGTGTCCAGTTCCGCCAGATCAAATCCCGCCCGGCGATCCGCCTGCTCCAGGCACGTGGTCATGGGCCAATGCATGGCACCCCGCATCAGGGCCGCTGCCGCCGGGTCCATCCCGGCGCGCAGATCTTCAAGGTGACTGGCGGCATGGTCCACCCACTGCTGGCCGTGGGCCAGGCAACTGCGCCGTTTGTCCACCACCACCAGCCCAAAGCTGGGCATGTAGTCCAACAGGGTGGCGGGCTGCGGGAAGGCAGTTCCCAATAGCCGCCGCAATCCCTTGGGTGTCTCACCGTCTCGTAGGGACGCCAGCGCCTGATCCCCCACCAGGGCCTGTAGCCCCGCCGGGACGGCGGTGGTCCGCAAGGCCTGGGCAATGAGGGGGTCATAGCCCCTGGGGGTGAGCCAGAGCTGCTCAACGGTGTCCAGGGACCGTTGGCTGGCTGGATCAAACTCCCGCAGTTTCTCCAGCTCGTCGCCAAAGAACTCCAGCCGCACCGGCAACTCCGCGCTGACGGGATACACGTCCACAATGTCCCCCCGTTGGCTCCAGGCGCCTTCCTGCTCCACGGTGTTGACCCGTTCGTAGCCCAGTTGACCCAGGCGCTGGGCCAACCTGCCCAGGTCTGTTTGGCCACCCCGCTCCATGGTGAGGCAACTGGCCTGCAGCGCCGCTTTGGGAGGCAGATGGGGTTGCAGGGCCCGCTCACTGGCCACCACCACCAACGGCTCCTGCCCCCTCAGCAGTTCCGCAAGCACCTGAAGCTGGCCGTAGGTGATCTCGCTGGTGGGATCCAGATCCTCGTAGGGGGTGGCTTCACTGGTGGGATAGAACAACACCATGGGCCAGCCCATGGTCTCCAGCAGTGCGGTCCAGCGCCCGGCTTCCTCCGCTGTGGGGGTGATCACCAGCAGAGAACGCCCCTGCTGCCGGGCCACGGCACTGGTGATCAGCGCCTGGGCCACGGGGGCGCCGCCACGGAGACACAGCCGTTGTCCTTGTTGTTGCCCCCGGCAGATGCGCTGCGCCAAATCAACGGTCAACGCAGCCTGTTGAAGCTGATGCACCAGGGAGCCAAGGGGCATGGAACGGGGGATTACACAACCGCACCGATTCTGACAAACCTTCCTGGCCAAATCTGCAAGGCATAACCAAGAGGATTTTGGAAAAAGCCCCCAGGGACTCGGTGGGAGCTTGCTGTGTCCTCTTGTGCCTCGTGTGAGGAGTGCCGAGTCACCTCACTCTCAATTATGCACACCGGAAGCCTGTCCGTGCCAGAGCTGGGGGATGATCCGTAACTTTATGTCGAAAACTTACAGAATTGGCGGCAACGGCCGCCTCACTCCATCACCTGGGAAGTGGGTAAGCTTTGTAGTAGTACGCAGTACAAGGGCTTGATGGAACCAGGCCACTCCGGGACAGACTCACCCTACGTACGGCTCGGTGTCGCCGATGACGCCAGTTTTGATGCCGTCCATGCAGCAAAGACCGAGAAGTTGGCGGCTTGTGGGGACGACCCCCAGGCCAGGGCCCGTATTGAGGCCGACTATGACGCTGTTCTCATGGATCGGCTGAAGCAGCGCCAAGCGGGGAAGATCAGCCAGGGGGCCATCTCCGCCTCCCAGCAGGAAGCCAGGGCAGCCTCCCCCTTGCGGCAGCTCAAGCTGCCAGCCCTTCCCCAGCTCCCCATGGGGCGTACCGCCAGCCCTCGGTCACGGCCCGTCCTGTCCATGGAGGTGCCCAGGTTTGCCTTGGCCGAGCGGCAGTTGCTGTGGCTGCCCCTGCTGGTCCATGGCGGGCTGCTGGCCTGGGTGGTGGTGTTCAGCCCCCCGTCCGGGACCCTCTCCCTGATCCTGGCCCTGGGCACAGGGATCACCATCCTCAACCTGCTGTGGCGCCACGGGCGTTTTTTCAAGGCGACCTTCTGGGGGTTTGCCGGGTTGGCCGTGGGATTGGCCATGGGTGCGCTGCTGACCCAGCCACTGGCGGTGACGTCACCGTTGCAGGAGGTGCAGATCAGCAGCACGCTGGCCCTGTTGGTGCAGTTGGTACTGGCCCTCACCGTAGCTTGACGGCGCCAGCTCTCAGGCCGTGGATCACCTGCTGGAGATCAGCCGCACGGAAGTGGTACACCTCCCCGCAGAAGTGGCAGGTCATCTCCGCGCCGCCATCCTGAACAATCATCTCCTCCAGTTCCCGGATACCCAGTAGCTGCAGGGCGGCGCGGCAACGGGCTGCAGTGCATGGGCAGTGGAAACGCACGGGCTGGGGCGCCGCGAGGATTTGGGGATCCAGGGCGCCAAAGAGGGATTGGAGAAGGGCGGCCATGTTGCCCCGGTGGGCCTCCAACTCCCGGCTGAAGCCCTCTACGGCGGCGCATTCCCGCTCCAGAAGATCCAGCAACGCTGGCTCGTTGGCAGCCTTGGGCAACACCTGCACTAGCAGGCCACCACTGCAGCGGATCCCTTTGCGGGTGATGCGTTCTCCTACGAACACTGCTGAGGGGGTCTGCTCCGAATGCAACAGGTAGGCGGCCAGGTCGTCGCCGATGCCCCCACTCACCAACTCCACGGTGCTCTGGAACGGATCCCCCAGACCTTCGTCCCGGGTGACCTGGAGATGCCCCTTGCCCACGGCGCCGGCCAGATCAAACTGGCCCCCGGGCGCCAACGCCAACTCCAGATTGGGCGCTGCCACGTAACCCCGCACCCCGCCGTTGCGACCGGCATCCACGGTGAGGCCCCCCAGGGGGCCTTCACACTGAAGCCTCAAGCTGACCCGGGCCCGATGGGTCTTCATGCTGCTGGCCAGCAGCAACCCTCCGGCCATGGCCCGTCCCAGCAACGTGGTGGTGAGGTAGGACAGGCCATGGCGACGGCAGGCATAGCGGGTGGAGACCGTGGTTTCCACCGCCACCATACGGATGCCGCCATCAGCAGCCACGGCGCGAAGAATCTGATCGGCCACGGCAGCAGGGGATCTACGCAGGCTTGATGGTAACGGGCTGTTCCTCCTGATAAGGCTCCAGCCCCCCGTCCTGGAGCCGCCAGCAGCGTGGCTGGAGGGGAGCGAACAGTTTGGGCTCATGGGTCACCACCAGCAGCACCCGCCCTGTGCGGAGTTGGCCCAGCAGCGTCAGCAGACTGTCCCGCACAGACCAGTCCAGGCCGGCGGTGGGTTCATCCAGCAGCAGCACCTGGGGATTCCGCAGCAACTGCACTGCCAGGGCCAAACGCCGCTGTTGGCCACCACTCAGGCGCTCCGGGGGCTGTTGGCGGGGAACGTGGTTCAGCCCCACCTGGGTCAAGACAGCGCCGAGACGTTCTTCCGTCAAGCGCCGTTGACCCAGTTGCAATTCCTGGCGCACGGTGAGGCCAAGGAAATGCCGTTCAGGAAACTGAAACACCAGGCCGCAACGTCGATGTCGCTGCCGTCGGTCCATGGGATTCCCCTGCCAGCAGATGCGCCCCCGACCCGGTTGGATCAGCCCTGCCACCAACTCCAGCAAGGTGCTCTTCCCGGCGCCGCTGGGGCCCGCCACCACGGCGGTCTCGCCTGGGCGTACCGCCATGGACACCTGCCTTAACAGGGGGCGGGGAACTGTTGCCGGGTGATAGGACACCTGTTCCAGACTGAGCACGGTCGCCAACGGCCCCGCTGAACAGCCAATCATCCTGGCGCAGGATGGAGTCCCTTGGCCATACCCCATGGACGTGCGTTTTCGTGAAGTTGATCCCTTCAACTGCTGGATCTGGGTCCGCCTGGCGGAACCGCTCACCGAGGCGGAAACGCCCTATCTACAAGAGATGTTCGACAGTTGGTACTACCTGGGCAAGTTGGGTGGCTTCAACGCCGAGAACCTGCAAGTCCATGAGGAGGGAGCGGACATCAGTTGGATGCACTACACCCAGGAGCAGGCCGACACCAATTTGGCAGCGGTGATGCACAACATGGGTGATCTGGAAACCCAGGCGACATGGTGTCGCATCTGGGTGGACCTGGGCACCAGCGATGCCCTGGCCCTGGACGTGCTGATCAATGCCCTGAAAACCCTGGATCAGGACGTGGTGCGGGTGGAAGAAGTGGTGATCGGCGGCATCAACAGCGACTGGCCGGTGGAGGAGCAGCCCGAGAGCTTTATCGCCGATGGGCAGCCATGGCCCCGTTAGGGGATCCGGCCAACTTGAGGGGGCCACGCAACATCACGGCGATGCCCAACTTAAGGAAACGCTGGAGAACTCCCTCCGCCCCAATCCTGAACTTTTGAAAACCCTTGCTGTGACAGGGTAGCCGGAATCCTATGTGGACCCACTTTGAGGTTTTCCAGCGTTTCCTTAAGAAAGATGTCCAAATTCGAAACCTGGAAAAGGGGATTTCACAGGTTGTGGCATCATGCTTATAAGCAGATTGGAGTCAAGATGATGAAGCGGGATTGTTTTGGCTGGATGCTGGACGGGATCGGTCGTTCCAGGTTGTTGGCCCCTGATCAGGAGGTGAGCCTGGGGCGCACGGTTCGCACCTGGATGGACTACCCCGGTGGCCCCGACAAGGCCCCTGCCGGACTGTCCAAGTCGGGTCTCCGTGCTCGGAGAGAGATGATTCGCTCCAATCTGCGCCTGGTGGTTCACCTGGCCAAGAAATACCGAACCCGGGGCCTGCCCCTGGAAGACCTGGTGCAAGAAGGCAGTTGTGGTCTGCAGCGGGCCGCAGAAAAGTTTGATCCCACCACCGGATACCGTTTCAGTACATATGCTTACTGGTGGATTAAACAATCACTCCAACGGGCGGTGAGCCAGCAGATTTCCAATATCCGCCTGCCGTTTCACGTGGCGGATCGCCTAGCGCGACTGACAGCCTGTACCCACCGCCTCACTCAACAGCTTGGCCGTATCCCCAGCCTGGACGAAGCGGCTCTTGCCATGAATGAAACCAGGGAACAGATTCGCCAATTGGAGCAGACGGCACGGTTGCTGAGCGTGGCAAGTCTGGATGCTCAGGTGAAGAACGAGGATGACTACAGCTCCCTTGGCGAGTTGATCGAGGACGAGCGCACTCAACCCATGGATGCCCTGGAACAGGTGGACATTTTGGCGCAACTCGACAGACTGATGGATAGCGCCAAGCTCACTGAACGGGAGCGGCAGGTGGTCAGGCAGCGCCACTGTCTCCATCAACCCCTGCCCTTTCAAGGGATTGCCGGCAGCCTGGGCCTCAGCCGTGAGCGTACACGCCAGATCGAGCAAAACGCCATGCGCAAGCTACGGCGGGCCGCCCATGGTGGGTCACTCCATTGCAAGACGTCCTCCCGCACAGTGAAAACACAATATCCATGACCCACCGCGGATTGTGGTCATGCCCTGGAACGATTGAAACATCTCCCGCACCATGACCAGAGAAACAAATACCCTGGCATGGATGTTTCAGAGGATCTCCCAGTTTCGGTTGTTGACCTCTGAGGAGGAAACCAGCCTGGGCCAGGTCGTCCACAGGTGGCGGAGCTACACTGGTGGTCCGGAGTCTGCTCCAACCAGGGTGCGCCGAGCAGGTCTTCAAGCTCGGGAGCAAATGATTCAGTCCAACCTCAGGCTTGTGGTCCATCTCGCCAAGAAATACCAGGACCGCGGCCTTCCCCTGGAGGATCTTATTCAAGAGGGTGCAATCGGTTTGCAGAGAGCGGTGGAAAAATTTGATCCTGCCAAGGGCTATCGCTTTAGCACGTACAGCTACTGGTGGATTAAACAGTCTCTACAACGGTCCATCACCCAAAAAGGCTCCACCATTCGCTTGCCGTTCCACGTGGCGGATCGCCTGGCCCGCCTGAAGATTACGGTGCAGCGATTATCAGACAAGCTGGGACGATTACCCACGGTGGCAGAAGTGGCCAAGCTGGCCAACGGAACCCAGGACCAGATCCGCCACCTGGGGCGCACCGCCCAACTGCTCCACATGGTGAGTCTTGAGCAGCACATGGATGTCGAGGGAGACCCAGCCCCCCTTGATGAATGGATTGACGAGCGTCCCCGTCCTATGGATCAACTGATGCAGGTGCTGGAGAGGGACTACCTGGTGGAGATCATCAACGCGTCTGGGCTGAGGGACCAGGAATGGGCCGTGGTGCGGCAACGCCACTACTTGAACCGGCGCCCCACGTTCCAGGACCTTGGCAAGAGTCTGGCCCTCAGTCCTGAACATACCTTCCAGATCCATCAGAGTGCCCTACGGAAGCTCCGCAGGGCGGCGCGAACCGTGAACCTGGCCAACGTCAGATCCTGGTGAGCGGGGACACCCTTTGCGGCCTGGTGTCCATTGGCTCCGGCCTATGGGAGGGACAGAGGTCCGCCAAGTGGCAGCATCCACAGGCTGGTCGCCGCGCCTTGCACACAGCGCGGCCATGGAAAATGAGGCGGATGGACAGCAGGTCCCAATCCGCCTGGGGCAGCAAAGCCATCAGCTCCACCTCAATGCGGGCTGGATCCGTTGCAGCCACAAGGCCGAGACGGTTGCTGAGGCGACGCACATGGGTGTCCACCGTCACACCCGCATTGAGGCCATAGGCTGTGGCCAGCACCACATTGGCTGTTTTGCGGGCCACACCGGGGCATTCCAGGAGCGCCTCCATGGACTTGGGCACACGGCCCTGATGGCGCTCCAACAACAGGCGCGACGTGCTCACAATGTGGCGGGCCTTGTTGCGGTAAAATCCCGTAGGGCGCACATAGGGTTCCACCTGCTCCGGCTCCGCGGCGGCAAAGCTGGCGGCATCCGGGAAGCGATCAAAAAGGGCTGGCGTCACCTGGTTCACCCGCTGGTCCGTACATTGGGCCGAGAGCATGGTGGCCACCAGCAACTGGAAGGGATTGCGCCAATCCAGAGAACAGCGGGCGTCCGGGTAAAGCTGGCCCAGGTGTTGAAAGATCAAGGCCGCCCGCTGGGGAGGCGGTGGCCAGCCTCGATTGTCCACGTTGGGCATCATGTTGGGCGTCAACTGGTCAACCACGATTTGAGGATGGTGAGTTGGGAGGTATCGCGCACCATTAACACCCCCACCAGACCCAACAACAGGGCAAATCCCAGGCGGTTCACCGTCAGGGTCCACCGTTCCGGCAGCGGCTGCCCCCGCAGACCTTCCCAGAGCAGCAACACCATCTGGCCCCCGTCCAGTGCGGGCAGGGGCAAGGCGTTCAGCACCGCCAGGTTGATGGAAATCAATGCCGTGAACAACAGGAGGCTGGCCCCCCCCTGCTGCGCCAACTGGGCCCCCACCTCCACGATGCGGACAGGTCCCCCCAATTGCTGGGCCGTGGCCTGGAAGTGGGTCAGCAGTTGGCCATAGCCCGCCAGGGTATTGGCCGTGATGGTCCAGAAGCCCCGGCTTGCCGTGGCCAGCCATTCCCCCACCCCGGCCACAGGCCGATACCGGCTGG
>NZ_FITM01000105.1 GCF_900047545.1 Candidatus Synechococcus spongiarum | reverse complement strand
CTTGTGGCGGCCACGCCCATGGCTGGGCAGAGGCCTGGGGCAACCACCGGCGGTGTTAATGATCAACTGCTCAAGATCAGTGTGATCACTGATCTTGGCAGGGTTGATGATCGCAGCTTTAACCAGTTTGCCTGGAAAGAATCCCAGCAGGGCGCGGCGGCAGTGGGTGGTGCGGTGAGTTGGGGGACACCACCACGGCTGCAGCCAAAGATCATCCGGACATGATCTTCATCGGTATTGACCAGGACCAGACCAAGATCCTTCTCAACCTGGCGGGACTCATTATCCCCGCCGATCAATCCGGGTTTCTTGCTGGTGCCCTTCCAGGCCAACACCATTCTTAAGGACGGGGCTTGCATCCCTGCACAGCCCTGGTCACGGACCTGGATCTGCGACACCCTCCCTGGACATGGTGCTGACCGTCCTGATGGGGTCCCTGTCTAGGTGTCGGCAACAGGGGTCCAGGGACTACGCCATGGCGTAGTCCTCGATGTTGGCCCGCAAATGGCGCAGACTGGCCATGCAGTCTTTTTCCAGTTTGCGGACCCGGTCACGGCTCATGTTGAGCACCCGGCCGATGCCCGTGAGGCTCATGGGCTTATGTTCGCCGATGCCGTAGCGCATTTTGATGACTTCGCACTGCAGGTGAGGCAGTTGGCCCAAAATAGCCTCCATGTCGCTCTTGAGGCACTCGCCGTCCACCACGTCGTTGGGGGCGGGGCCTTCATGGCAGAGCAGTTCCTGCAGGGCGGTGTCGTCCCCGTCCCCAACCCGTAAATCCAGGCTCACGGGTTGCCGCGCCCGGCAGATAACGTCCTTCACCTCGCTGGTAAGGGTGTTCACCTCCTCTTCGGAACGGTGGAGGGCCTGGGCAAGCTGGGCCATGGTGGGTGCGTGGCCCAGTTCCCTGTTGAGGCGGACGATGAGTTCATGGACGCTGTCGCTCTGCTCCTCATCCAGGGCCACGGCGGCGGAGAGTTCCACCACCGTGGGTGTGCGCCCTAACTGCTGGCTCAGTTCTCGCTGGCTTTTCTTCAGCCGGTTGAGAACCTCGGTGATGTGAATCGGCAGGCGGATCGTGCGGCTTTTCTCGGAAATGGCCCGGGTAATGCCCTGGCGAATCCACCAATAGGCATAGGTGGAGAACTTGTAGCCCCGGCTGGGGTCAAACTTTTCCACGCCACGAACCAGGCCGATGGTGCCTTCCTGGATGAGGTCCAGGAGTTCCATATTGCGCTTGGTGTATTTCTTGGCCACAGACACCACCAGGCGCAGATTGGCGGAGACCATCCGCTCTTTGGCGCGACGACCGTTGCGCAGCCGGCGTTGCAACTGGAGGGGTCTCAACTCCGCCGCCTCGGCCCACTCCTCCCAGGTGGGGGCAACACCAGTCTCCTGCTTGAACCGGGTTTCAAGCGCCTCCAGGCGCATGAGTTCCTGCACTTGGCGCCCCAGCGTGATTTCCTGCTCATGGCTCAGCAGGGGAACACGGCCAATGTCTCGCAGATAGGAGCGCACCAGATCGGCATCGGCGGATGATTGACTGGTGAACTGGGCCGGTGGCGTGGCGGTGATGTTTGTCATGTTGTTGCTATGGCTGGGCAGGGGGGCACGGTCAATCGGTTGAGTGTCGGACCGGGAGGTTGAGGGGGCCGGAACCATGGGTGACGTGGGCTGCTCCAAAGTGTGAGCAAATCCTAACCTTAAGAAGCGTAAAGAAGATCATAAATTTTCCCGTTTTCAGGGATTTTAAGTAAAATTGCTTACCTTGACCTGGAAGACAGGCTTGGCCAGGCCCCACATCCCGTTCAGCACCAATCCTGTACGCCAACAGCGGGCTGGCCCATGGACTGACAAGCTTTCCACCCTAGCGAGTTCCACTGTGAACCTGAAGGAAAACGGACCTACAGACTATAGATGGTACATTGCGCCACCCGGCTCCTTGGGCCTCAAGTTGGGGGCAGCAGCAGCGTGGAGGCCAACTGCAAGTAGACAAACACCCCGGCCACGTCCACCACCGTCGTGATGAAGGGGGCCGACATCAAGGCAGGATCGAATCCCAGACGACGAAACAGCAGGGGCAGCAAGGAGCCTGCCGTTGCCGCCATGGTGGCAATGGCCAATAAACTCCCCCCCACTGCCAGGGCCACCTGCTGCTGATAGCCCAGGATCCAGGCCACCAGGCTGACAATGACGGACAGCAGCAGGCCCAGCAGCGCCCCCGCAGCACTTTCCCGCAGCACGGATTGCCAGGCGCCGATGGCTTGAATGCGCTTGGTGCTCAGGCCACGGATGACCACTGTGGAACTTTGGGCCCCCACGTTGCCGCCGGTGCCAATCAGCAGGGGAATGAAGGCCGCAAGGGACACGTACCGGGACAACACCGCGCCCTGGGCGGCAATGACGGAGGCGGTGCCCACGTTGGCCAGCAGCAGCACCAACAACCACACCAGGCGACGGCGGGCCACCTGCAGCAGGTTGATCTGAAAGTAGTCGTCCTCGTCGGTGGTCTGGATGCCGCCAGCGGCGTAGAGGTCCTCCGTGGCCTCCTGCTCAATCACGTCAATGACGTCATCCACGGTGATAATCCCCACCAGCCGGCCTTCCCGATCCACCACCGGCAGGGCCAGGAAGTCGTAGCGCTGAATCAGGCGAGCCGCCTCCTCCTGGTCCACTTCCGTGGTCAGGGACACCACCTCCCTGGTCATGGCCTCGGCCACCAGCAGGTCCGGCTCGGCCGTGACCAACTCCCGCAAGGACAGAGTTCCCGTCAGGTGACTGAACCCGTCGGTGACGTACAGGGCATAGACGGTTTCTGTCTCTCTCGCCCGACGGCGCACCACGTTCAGGGCTTCCGCCACCGTCTGCTGCTGCTTGAGGGCGATGAACTCCGTCGTCATGAGTCGGCCCGACGTGCCGGATGCATAGCCCAACAACTGGGCCGTGACGCGGCGCTCTTCCGGGCTCAACTGCTGCAGCAGGCGCCGCACCACCTTGGCCGGCAACTCGTCGAAGAGGCGCACCCGGTCGTCCGGCGCCATCTGCTCCACCACCTCCAACACCTCGTTGGAGCGCAGGGTCTCCAGGAGGGCCTGCTGCACCAGGGGTTCCAGGTCCTCGTACACCTCGATGGCCAGATCCTTGGACAGCAGCCGAAAGCCCAGGGCCTGTTGAGCCGTGGGCAGGGTGCCGATGGCTTCAGCAATGTCCACGGGTTGGAGGGGCTCCAGAAGATGTTTGACCCTGTCGTAGCTGCCGTCTTGCAGCAGACCGGCCAACTGTTGGGCAACCCGCTCAGAGACACTGGGGCGGTCGCTGTTCATGCCCCTTGAATCCACAGGCAACAACAGTTTACGAGGGCCGCCGTCCCTGGCCCAGCCGTTGGCCCAGCCAGGCCATGGCCAGTCCCACCGCCAGACCCAGAGCCAGCCACAGCAGACCCATGACGAATCCTTGCTGCTGGAGTCTTACGGTTACCAGCATCCAGGAGGAAAACGTGCTGAGTGATCCACAAAACCCCGCCCCCAGAAGCAACTGGAGATCCTGACGGAAGGGGCGGGTCACCAGCCAGCCCAGCAGCAGGCTGCCCACACCGTTGACCAGGAGATCGGATCCTCCGGGAGGAAGGCAAGGGCCGAGTTGGACGGCAGCCTCCCAGCGCAACAGGGCCCCGGGGATGGCCCCTGCTGTCACCAACAGGAACCGCCGAGCCTCGTCCGTCACGGTGTGTCCCATGGTGTACCGAATTCTCATGGGGCCAATACCCCTCCCAGGGCCAGACCCAGGGCCAGGAGGCTGTAGCCCACCACCACGCTGGCTCCCGCCAGGCCCAGTGCTTCCTGCCGGTGGCCGGTTCTCAGCAACAGGGCCATGTCCACCATCAGCGTGGAGAAGGTGCTCAGGCTTCCCGCAAAGCCCACCCCCAGCCAGAGCCACACCTCCTCCTGGGGACGGGCTGCCAGCACGCCCACCAACACACCCAAGACGCCGGAAGCCATACCGTTGACCGCCATGGTGGCCCAGGGGGTGCCGGCTGTGCCCGGCAGGTGGCGCCGTTGATGGCGGCCTGCCCAGTGGGGGGACCACCGGCGCACCAGCCACCAGCGCAGGCAGGCACCCGGAGCAGCCCCCAGGGCCACCAGCAGAGCACCGCCGAGGGATTGAGCCTCAACCACCGCTGATGGTGATCCCCACGTGGAGCGGCCCCTGGCCGCCCAATGCACCGATGGAGACTTGTATGGGACTGCCCGACAAGGACTCCAGCGTCTCCAGCAGTTGATGCAGGTGAGGAGTGCTGCCGCCGCTCTCCGACCGGAGACGCCCGTGGAGATCACCCAGCCGCTGCCAACTGCAATTGAGTTGACCGACGGCCTGCTCCACCTGCTGGGCATGGTGCAGAATGTCCGCCAGAAGCCCCAATACCGCCAAACGCCGGGCCTCTTCCACGGCTTTGTCCAAGTTGAGCGAACTGTCCCGCAGGGTGTTCAGGGCCAGCGCGGTGTCCTGGACTCTGGCCATGGCGCGGGCTGTCCGGGTGGCAGCCCTGACGGCATCCAACTCCGGCGCGGCCGCCAGTTCCTGCCGCAACTCTTCCTGCTGCTCCTTCGGCAGGCGGGCCAATTCCTTCACCAGGGGAGCCACCACCCTGGTGGGCAGGATCTGCGCCTGGGTGCGTTGGCGCACTTCCTCCGGCAGGAGCGTGCTGCTGATTGCAGCGAACTTATCATCAAGGCACTTCACCTCCTGGCGGGTAATCCGCTCACCTCCATTGGCTGCGGTGTTGACCAGCTCCTGCACCGCCGGTGCGGCCTTGGCGGTGGCCAGAAAGGCGTGTTTGGAAAAGTTGTTGACACAGGCGGGATCCAGACTGCCCTCCGTAACAAGGTCGTCAGCGGAGTCGGCCAGTTGAATCAAGCCGTAGGCCTGACTTTTGCTGATGTCCCGCTCCCGCAACCACTGCAAAAACGGGGTGCCCCGGCTCTGGCCCTGATGCTTGCCCCGATCCCGAATGCGCCGCAGGATCCGCCCCCGCCAGATTTCTGTCTGTAGATCAAACCGCTCGCAAACTGACCAGGCCCGGTCCACGTGCTCCAGGAATTCCACCTCGCTCAAATCGTCCGCCTCGGGATCCGGCAAGTCCAAGGCGTGAAGGGCCGCTTCCAGGGAACCAGGGTCGACAGACACGAATGACGCAGCGCAATCGGGAAGACCTAAGGTAATCAACCAATTACCCTTGTTTTTTGTGGGCACCCGCGGATCCGGTCCCATCCTGTTTCCACCGGGACTCAGGCAATCTGTTCTGGCGACAGGTCTGGGATGCTGCCTTGCCGCCCCGGCTTCGGCCCTCGTTCCTTACGTCTACATTCCCGGGGAAGAGGAACTGGAAGCTTCGGCCCTGAGCATTGCCCAGGCAGCGGCCCAGGTGCTGCAGATCGGTTACCTGGAAGACGCCGCCAGCCTAGCTGACTTGTCTGTCCGTCTGGCACCCGCCAATGTCCAGAGCTGGCTGCTGTTGGCAGCGGCCCGGCTGCGCAACCGGGATTCCGCGGCAGCCAAAGAGGCCCTGGCCCAAGCCAAGCTGCTGGATACCGACAATGCCGGCATCTGGTTTGCCGAGGGCTCCCTCGCCATGGCTAGCGACGACTTTCCCCATGCCGAAGCCTTAATCCGCAGGGGCCTTGAGCTGGATCCAGAGAACGCCAACGCCTATTTTGACCTGGGCAACGCCCTCTTTCTGCAGGCGAGGGGGGAGGAGGCCCTGGCGGCGTTCCAGGAGGCTTCTGCCAAGCAGGAGGACCTCTGGCCCGCCATCAATAACGAGGGGCTGGTGCTCTACGAAGCCGACCAGCCCGAGGCGGCCATGGAGCGCTGGCGCCAGGCCATCGCCATCAACGACCAGGTGGCGGAGCCAGTGCTGGCCCTGGCCGCTGCTCTCTACAACCAGGGAGATCAGAGTCAAGTCACCATCGGCATGGCCATCCGGGCGCTGGATCAGGAGTCGGACTATGCCGAAGAGGCCTTCCAGGAAAGTCAGCTATGGGGAGAGAAGCTGCGGGCAGCGACCCGCCGTCTCTTCATGGATTCCCGCTTGCAGAGCGCCCTAGAACGGGCATTGTCCATGGTCAACCTGCGGCGCCTGGAGCAGGACAGCACCCCACTGCTGCCCGAAGAGGACAGCACCCTGCCCCAAAGCCCCTGAAGACGGGAGAAGACCCCGGGACCTTCTTTAGGCTGGGCCGAATCCGTGGTCAAGCTGCATGGTCAGTCATCGCGTCATCCCCACCTCGTTGCGAGAGGAGATGGAGCGCTCCTACCTGGAATACGCCATGAGCGTGATCGTGGGCCGCGCCCTGCCGGACGTGCGCGACGGCTTGAAGCCCGTGCAGCGGCGCATCCTCTATGCCATGCATGAACTGGGCTTGACGCCGGAGCGTCCCTTCCGCAAGTGTGCCCGGGTGGTGGGAGACGTGCTGGGGAAATACCATCCCCACGGGGAAACCGCAGTCTATGACGCCCTGGTGCGTCAGGTGCAGTCCTTCACCAGCCGCTATCCCCTGCTGCAGGGCCACGGCAACTTCGGTTCGGTGGACGACGATCCAGCGGCGGCGATGCGCTATACGGAAACCCGCTTGGCGCCTCTGGCCCATGGGGCCCTGCTGGGGGAGTTGACGGAGGACACGGTGGACTTTACCCCCAACTTTGACGGGGCTCAGCAGGAGCCCGCTGTTCTGCCTGCGCAACTGCCCGTCCTTCTGCTCAACGGCTGCACCGGCATCGCCGTAGGCATGGCCACCAACATCCCCCCCCACAACCTGGGGGAAGTCGTGGGCGGCCTGGTGGCGCTCCTGCGCAACCCCCGGTTGAGTGATGAAGCCCTGTTGCAATTGATTCCCGGCCCCGACTTCCCCACGGGTGGTGAAATCCCCGTGGGCAGTGGCCTGCGGGAGGCCTATATGCAAGGGCGGGGCAGCATCCCGGTGCGGGGTGTGGCCCATCTGGAAGCCATCCAACCGGGCAAGGGGCGTCGCCGTCGCAATGCCGTGGTGGTGACGGAGCTGCCCTACCAGCTCAGCAAGGCAAGCTGGATTGAAAAGCTGGCGGAGCAGGTCAACGACGGGCGCCTCAGCGGCATTGCCGACATCCGCGACGAGAGCGATCGGGACGGCATGAGGGTGGTGATCGAGCTGCGCCGGGACGGTCAGCCGGAGGTTGTTCTGCAGGAGTTGTTTCGCCGCACCGCCCTGCAAAGCAACTTCGGCGCCATTCTTCTGGCCCTCGTGGACGGCAAACCCACCCAGTTGAGTCTGCGGCGTGTCCTGGAAATCTTTCTGGAGTTCCGGGAGCAGACCAGCCTGCGGCGCTACCGCTTTGCCCTCGGTAAAATCAGCCAGCGGCTGGAAGTGGTCAACGGGTTGCTCCAGGCCTTGGCCCGGTTGCAAGAGGTGATTCTGCTCATCAGCCAGGCGCCGGCAGCGGCCCGGGCCGCGGCGGCGCTCCAGGTGCAACTCGGTCTCAGCTCGGCTCAGGCGGAGGCAGTGCTGGCCATGCCCCTGCGGCGGCTCACCGGCCTGGAGCGGCAGGGGCTGGACACGGAACGGCAAAAGCTGGAAGCGGAGCAGGCACGGCTCCAGGTGCTGCTGGACGACCGTAACGCCAGGGTGGAGGCACTGATCCGGCAACTGGCCCAGTTGCGCAAGCGCTATGGCACACCCCGTCGTACCCGGCTCCTGGGTCAGGTTGCCGCCAGCGCACCCCGCACATCCACTGAGACAGCCGGTTCAGCGCCGCACCAGGCGCCCCGCGCAACCCTTCCGGAGGACGGGCTGCTGCTGGTGCAGGCGGACGGGCAGTTACGTCTGGCCTCTCCCCTGGCCGTGTCCCGGCGCCGGCTTGAGCAGCCGGCGCCTCTCGCCAGCCAGCCACCGCCTCTCCGCTGCCTCGTTCCTGTCCACCCTGAACCCCGGCTTGTGGTGTTCAGCGCCCTGGGCCGCATCGCCAACCTGCGCTGGGAGCGCATCGGGCCTCACCCCCAGGACTTGGCCCACTTTCTTCCGGAGAAGCTGGGGGGGCAGACAGACCACCCTGTCCAACTGGTGCGGCTGGGTGGTTCCGCCACTGCTGCGGGCCTAGCCCTGCTGAGTTGTGACGGCCATTGCCGCTGGCTCAAGGCTGCTGCCGTTCTGGAGGCGGCGGCGCGGGTGCGGGACACCGGCCGCACCGTCACCCTGTTGAAGGTGCGGCCGCGACAAACACTCTGCCGGGTGGCGCCCTGCCCGGCAGACGTGGCAACTTTGGTGGTGGCCACCAGTTGCGGCCGCCTCCTGCGGCTGGATGCAACTCCCCATCTGCTGCAAGAACTGGACAGTCCTGCCGGGGCGCCCCTGTTGCGGTTGCTCCCCCATGAAATCATCGTGGGCGCCGCCTGGTGTGGGGACGCCGGCCAAGTGTTGCTGGCCACACGCCATGGTCAACTCAAGCGGCTGCCCGTTGAGCAGTTGGCGCCGAACCGTCGTGGCGATCTGGGCCAGATTGGCCTGCGCTTCCTGAAGCGCAGCGACAGCCTCCTGGGTCTGTGGCCCGTGGTGGAGGATCCATGCTTCACCCTGGTGACCACGGATCACCGCAGCGGCCGTTTCCCGTGGGAGCAGGTGCCTGTGCAGGAGTGCAGTGGCGTGGGAGTGTGCTTGCTGCCAGCGGGGGCGGCGCTGGCCGACGTGATGATCCTGGGGGAGACTGCCCGGCTTCCTGTGCCCCAATGAACTGGGGCCGTGCTCTGTAGGATGAACCGGAGTACCGTCGAGCGACCATGGCTAAACGCCGCAACCTCAAAAAAGAAAAACAGGAGCGCAACCGCTCCTACGCCCGCCGTTTCAAGAAGCGGGGCGGCCATGACGGTCGTGGCGAAGGTGCCGGCAACGGGGTCACCGGAACGGCCAACAACGGCGGCGCCGCGGACTGAGACAGCCCTGTTCCGGTGGAGAGGAACGGTGTTCTTCAGTGTGGTGGTTCCCACCTACAACCGCCTTCCCATCCTGCGCCAGTGTCTGGCGGCCTTGGCGGCCCAGGATCTGTCCACGGCGCCGGGGGTGGACGGCTACGAGGTGGTGGTGGTGGACGACGGTTCCACAGATCAGACCGTCACGGTCCTGCGCCAGGCCACCGACCCCCACCTGCGCCTCCTTCAGCAGAACCACGGCGGTGCGGCCATGGCCCGCAACCTGGGGGTGATGGCGGCCCGGGGAAACGTGATTGTCTTTATCGACAGCGACCTGGTGGTGGTGAAGGGTTTTCTCGCTGCCCATGCCCGTGCCCTCCAGCGCCACTGGCGCCGCCATGGGAATCGCCTCTGCTTCACCTACGGCGCGGTCATCAACACCAGCAACTTTGCCCGGCCCACCACCGAGCCCCACAAGCTCACCGACCTGTCCTGGGCCTATTTTGCCACGGGGAACGTGGCCATTGATCGTCAATTGCTGCTGCGCTCCGGGTTGTTTGACCCGCGCTTTTGCCAATACGGCTGGGAAGACCTTGAGTTGGGGGAGCGGCTGTGGAAGCTGGGTGTTGCGCTGGTGCGCTGCCCGGAGGCCGTCGGTTACCACTGGCATCCCCCCTTTCAACTCCGGCAGATCCCGCAACTGATCCAGCAGGAGAAGGAGCGGGCGCGCATGGCCCTGGTCTTTTACCGCAAGCACCCCACCCTCCGGGTGCGCATGATCATTCAGTTCACCTGGCTCCACCTCCTCCTCTGGCAGGTGCTCACGTTGGGTGGTCTGCTCAATGCCCGCACCATGACTCCCCTGCTGGCGGCTCTGGTGCGCTGGGAACGTCCTGGTTGGGCCTTGGAACTGCTGCGGCTGCACCTGAACCGCATCTGCGTGCAGACCATCTTTGCGGAAGCGCGGCAGCAGCGGCGGCAGGCCCCACAGCCCTCTTGATAGGCTGGGGCGGTCAACACACCGCACACCTGCGTGTTTCGGGTGAGCCCCGGGCTTTTGGTTCGGGGCTCCGACGCGGGTGGAGGTTGAACCCGAAACCCACGCCAAAACCCATGGCCATTGCCACACTGACGGAAATGATGGAGTCCGGCGCCCACTTCGGGCACCAGACCCGTCGCTGGAACCCCAAGATGGCGCCCTACATCTACTGCGCCCGCAACGGGGTCCACATTATTGACCTAGTCAAGACGGCGGTCTGTCTCAACAACGCCTACAAGTGGGTCCGCTCGTCGGCCAAGGCCGGTAAACGGTTTCTGTTCGTCGGCACCAAGAAGCAGGCGGCGGACGTGACTGCCCAGGAGGCCAGGCGCTGTGGCGCGGCCTACGTGAACCAGCGCTGGCTGGGGGGCATGTTGACCAACTGGACCACCATGCGGGCCCGCATTGACTACCTCAAAGACCTGGAGCGGATGGAATCCTCCGGAGCCATTGCCATGCGTCCCAAAAAGGAGGCGGCGGTCCTGCACCGCGAACTGGACCGCCTGCAGAAATATCTGGGTGGCCTCAAAACCATGCGGCGGTTGCCGGACGTGGTGATCCTGGTGGACCAGAAACGGGAAGCCAATGCCGTTCTGGAATGCCGAAAGTTGTCCATCCAGTTGGTCTCCATGCTGGATACCAACTGCAATCCCGACCTCTGCGACGTGCCCATCCCCTGCAACGACGACGCGGTGCGCTCCGTGCAGTTGGTGCTCAGCCGCCTTGCCGACGCCATCAACGAGGGCCGCTACGGCGCCCGGGAGTAAGGCGCCCCGTTCCACCAGCCCTGACACTTCTTTCTCCTGTTCCAGCCCTAAGCTGACTCTTGATTATCCGCCCCCTGTTGTCCCCATGGCTGCCGTTTCCGCCCAGACCGTCAAGCAACTGCGCGAACAAACCGGCGCGGGAATGATGGATTGCAAAAAAGCCCTCGCCGCCAGCGAAGGGGACCTGACCAAGGCCAGTGAGTGGCTGCGGCAGAAAGGCATCGCCTCTGCGGAGAAAAAAGTTGGCCGCACCGCTGCCGAGGGTCTGGTGAGCAGCTACATCCACACCGGCGGCCGGGTTGGCGTGCTGGTGGAGGTCAATTGCGAGACCGACTTTGTGGCGCGGGGGGAAGAGTTCCAACTCCTGGTGCGGGACGTGGCCATGCAGATTGCCGCCTGCCCCCAGGTGGAGTTCGTCAGTACGGACGACATCCCCGAACCCGTGAAGGAGCGGGAGAAGACCATCGAGATGGGGCGAGACGATCTGGCCCAAAAACCCCCAGCCATTCGGGAAAAGATTGTGGTGGGACGCATCGGCAAGCGTCTCAAGGAGTTGGCCCTACTGGATCAGCCGTTCATCAAGGACACCTCTCTGAGTGTGGAGGATCGTGTCAAGCAGACCTCCGGCAAGCTGGGGGAAAAGATCGTTGTGCGTCGCTTTGTCCGTTTCGTGTTGGGGCAGGGAATTGAGGTTGCTGCCGCGGACTTCGCGTCCGAGGTGGCAGCCATGACCACCAGCAGTTGAGTTCAGCGGCCTTGCAGGATCTGAATCCCCACCAAGACGCCAGCCAGGCACTGCGTCAACTGGAGGCCGCAACGGATCGGTTGGCGTTGCCCCTGCTGCGCCAGTTGGAGGCCTATCTCGGCCTTCTGCGCCAGCAGGTGCCCCGCCAAACCCTGCAAGCCGTCTTTGTACTGGTGTCCCAGGATTGTCCCAAGCACTACAGTAGACTTGGCCTTGACGAGCGCCAAGGCCTCCAGCGGCGCCTGCAAACCCTCACTGCAGAGGCCTGCTGTTTGCTGACCGTGGAGCACTTGGTGCTGCTGGCGCGGAAGCTCCAGGCTGACCACCAGCAGATCAAGCAGGAGCGGCGCCGCAAGATACTTGCGGCCCTGGAGCGCCTCAACGGTGAGGAGCAGGACGAACCCTCAGGGGAGGGGCTGATCCTGTCAGTCCAGGAGCCGCTTGAAGACGACACCACCCTGCCCTTGGGGCCACCCAGGGATCCCCAGGGTCTGGAGCGCTGGTGCCTGTGGCTCCGCCAGGCCATGGTTCTCCACCTGCGCACCCTGTCCCATCAACTGAACGTGGAGTTGCTGAACCACCACCTGATCCAGGCCGTGCTCCCGGTCAGGCTGCTGGATGCGGTGCTGGCCGGAGACGTGGAGGCCATGCAGGCGCCGGAAAACCTGCTCAAGATCGCCGTGCCCATGGGTAACGAAGAGAATGCCCCCCAGGTGGTCACTTGCGTGGTGTTATTGCGTCTCCAGGACATGGAGTTTGCCCATCGGCCGCTGCGGCAGAGCCGTGAGCGCTTGCAGAAGCACCAGAAGGTTTTGCAAAGCCTTGTCGCCCAGAGCCGCCAGTGGCGGAAACGACTGGTGACGGAGCAGGCCATGGCCGACTGGAACAATGATCTCCAGCAGATTCAACCCCCACGGCCTTGCGTTCCCTGACGCCCGACCAATGCCGTGCTCTACAGGACTGGCTGGGGTGCTTGCAGCGCATCCTGCAATGGGAAGCAGACCATGATTTTGTCAACAGCCGGGGCCGCAGTGGCCACTTCGCGGAGGTGTTGGCACGGGGTCTGGCCGAAGCGCCCCTGGCCCCGTTGCGGGACGACCCCACCTGTGGGGAACTGCGGACCGGGTTTTCCGCCTACTCCACCTGGCCTCCCCGGCAGCGGCGCCACTGGGTGGTGCGCACCCGCCAATGGCTTCATCAGCAGCGTCTCCACATCCAGGGCCAGCCCGCCTCACCACCACCGGATCAGCCCCCTCAGGGACTGCAATCACCCCTTACCCAGGTGAAAGGCATTGGTCCCAGGCTGGCCGCCAGCTTGACGGACGCAGGACTCCGGAGGATGGACGACCTGCTGCGCCACTACCCCAGGGATTACATCGACTACTCCCGACTATTGCGCATTCGTGGCCTGCGTCCCGGGGAAACCGTGACGGTGGTGGGCGCCGTGCGTCGTCGTCACGCCTTCGTCAGCAGCCGCAACCCTAACCTGACTGTTCTGGAACTTCAGTTGCAGGATGCCACAGGTCGCTTGCGGGTGACACGGTTCTATATGGGACGCCGCTTTACCAGCCCCAAGTGGCTGCAGCGGCAGCGGCGGCTGTTTCCACCGGGAGCCACCGTTGCTGCCTCTGGGTTGGTGAAGGCGGGACCCTATGGCCTCAGCTTGCAGGACCCCCTGTTGGAGGTTCTGAATACAGGCCCGGTGACCCCTGCGGCAAGCCCAAGCCGGCGGATTCTGCCAGTGTATCCCCCCATCGAAGGTGTGAGCGCCGAAGGCTTGCGCCGTGCGGTGCAGGCCGTGCTCCCCATGGCCTGCCAGCAGCAGGACCACTTGACAGCTCCATGGCGGCAGTGTTTCGGGGTGATCCCCCTGGCTGAAGCCTTCAGGGCAATCCATCAACCCCCCAGCCCGGCTGCGCTACAGGCCGCCCGCCACCGTCTGGTGTTTGACGAGTTTCTGGAACTCCAGTTGAGGTTGCTGCGCCGTC
The DNA here is from genome assembly GCF_900047545.1 of Candidatus Synechococcus spongiarum. Taxonomy (GTDB): domain Bacteria; phylum Cyanobacteriota; class Cyanobacteriia; order PCC-6307; family Cyanobiaceae; genus Synechococcus_B; species Synechococcus_B spongiarum_C. The sequence goes on along the minus strand of NZ_FITM01000105.1, from coordinate 2,515 downwards.
GGCAACGGCAACGAGTCCAGGCCATGGCCGATCTCACCGTGGCAGGCGCCAGTGACCTGGCGGCAGCCTTCCTGGCGCTCCTGCCGTTCCAGCTCACCACTGCCCAGGAGCGGGTGCTCCATCAGGTTCGCAGCGATTTGCAGGGGACCACCCCCATGGGCCGCTTGGTGCAGGGGGACGTGGGCTGCGGCAAGACGGTGGTGGCCACCATTGCTTTGCTGGAGGTGATTGCGGCGGGGGGACAGGGGGCCTTGATGGCGCCGACGGAGGTGTTGGCGGCACAGCACTACCGCAAGCTCTGCGACTGGATGGTGCAGCTTCACGTGCCCGTGGCCATGTTGACGGGATCCACCCCCGAGCGGCAGCGGCAGGCGGTGCTGCGGGACCTGGCCACCGGCGCCGTCAAGTTGGTGGTGGGAACCCATGCCCTGCTGGAGGAACCGGTGATGTTCCTGCGGCTGGGGCTGGTGGTGATTGACGAGCAGCATCGGTTCGGGGTGCATCAGCGCAGTCGCCTGCTCAACAAGGGGGAAGCGCCCCACCTGCTCACCATGACCGCCACCCCCATCCCCCGCACCCTGGCCCTCTCCATCCACGGCGATCTGGAGGTGAGCCAGATTGACGAACTGCCACCGGGGCGTCAGCCCGTGACCACCACCATCCTGACGCCTGGTGAGCGGGAGCAGGCCTATGGGGCCATTCGCACGGCGGCCTCCCGTGGTGAGCGGGCCTACGTCATCCTGCCCCTGGTGGACGAGTCCGACAAGCTGAAACTGCGCTCGGCGGTGCAGGAGCACCAACGCCTGGCCAGGACGGTGTTCCCCCATCTGCACGTGGCGCTTCTCCACGGCCGCCTGACCCCCGGAGCCAAGCAGGAGGTGTTGGAGGCCTTCGTTAGCGGCAAGGCCCAGGTGCTGGTGAGCACCACCGTGGTGGAGGTGGGCATGGACGTGCCGGAGGCCACGGTGATGGTGGTTGACCATGCGGAGCGTTTTGGCCTGGCGCAGTTGCACCAGCTTCGCGGCCGCATTGGACGGGGGCAGGCCCCAAGCCAGTGCTTTCTCGTCAGCGAGTCCCGACAGGCGGTGGCGCGCCAGCGGCTGGAGGTGTTGACCCGCTCCCAAGACGGCTTTGAAATCGCCGAGATGGACTTGCGTTTCCGGGGGCCGGGGCAGGTGCTGGGAACCCGTCAGTCGGGCCTGCCGGACCTGGCGCTGGCCAGCCTCACCAGTGATGGCGCCGTGCTGGAGCAGGCCCGGGACGCCGCCAAACGTTTGCTGAACGACGACCCTCAACTGCACACCGTTCCCCAGCTCAGGGCCAGACTGGTTGCCCAGAGCGCAAGGCAGGCGTCTGCTTCCCGTCTCAACTGATGCCCGATGCTACGAAACGACCATGGCGCGCCATGGCCATCAACGACTGTGGCGAGCCCTTGGCGCCCCTGCCGGAAGACTTGCCCCGGGTGATGCCCCACCCCTACGCCCGCCTGGGGGCTCCCTATCCGGGAGGGCGGGATCCATGGCGACTGCGGCTGGCGGTGGTGATGCGCCTCCTTCGCGCCCGCACCATCCTCCAAGCCGCCCATCCCGGTTGGGACCTGCAAATTTTTGATGCCTGGCGGCCCATTGCCGTCCAGATCTTCATGATCGACCACAGCCTGCAAACGGAACTGGCCCGCGGCTCCCCTTCCCAACGGGCGGATCCTGCCTGGCGTTGCCAGGTGGAGCAGCAGGTGTGTCACCTGTGGGCCATCCCCAGCCGGGATCCGCGCACGCCACCGCCCCACAGCACGGGCGCCGCGGTGGATCTGACCCTGGTGGACCACACTGGCGAGCCTGTGCCCATGGGTTCCCCCATTGACGCCCTAGGGTCCGAATCGTACCCGGATCATTTCGCCGGGGATCCCCATGGGGTCACGGCGCACCGCAACCGGCTGCGACTGCGGCGGGCCATGGTGACGGTCGGCTTTGTCATGCATCCCTGGGAGTGGTGGCATTTCAGCTTTGGGGACCAGCTTTGGGCCTGGCAGACCGGCCAGGTTGAGGCATGCTATGGTGCGGTCGCTGATGGTGGGTAGATCCATGCGCACGACATCCATTCTGTCTCTTGTCCTGGCTGCCATGGTGGGGGGCCTGGGCAGTTGGGCTTCGGCCAGGCCCACCGTTTCCGTGCCGGACTTCAAGAACGAGGTGGCCGACATTCCCTGGTGGAGCGCAAGTGTGAGCAGGCAGCTTGCCGATGCTTTGGCCAACGAACTAGCGACCACCGGTGTGTCGGTTGTGGAGCGTCAGCACGTCCAGGAGGTTCTCTCGGAACAAGAGCTGGCGGAACTGGGCATTGTGAGGGCTGCGGAGGAGAGTGCCCGGAGTGGTCAGATGATGGGTGCTCAATACTTGATCCTAGGTCGGGTCAATGCCTACGAGGCGGATGTTGAGGAAAAGGCGGAGGGCAACAGCAGCAGCTTCCTCGGATTTGACAGTACCCAGACTGCTGTCGAGGCGAAGGCATACATCGC
>NZ_FITM01000106.1 GCF_900047545.1 Candidatus Synechococcus spongiarum | reverse complement strand
AAAAAAGAACAGCAGAATTAGAACGTTTGTTTCATTGCCGGCTCATACCCGGTGTTTATAGGATGAGTCAATCATGCTCCATTTGGAGACATTGGCTGATGAGCATTCCCAAGCACATAGGTCCTCGCACCAGTGGGCGACTCGGTGGCGACGCCATTGGCTGGTATCTCAGCAGAATTGGCAAGGAGCCCCTTCTAACCCCCAGCGAGGAAATTGAACTGGCCCATCAGGTGCAGGCCCTCAAAGTCCTGATGGGGACGGCGACGTCCGAACAACAAACCGTTGAGTATCGCAAGGCGTTCCGGTCGGGCAGGCGGGCTCGCAACCGCATGATTGCCGCCAATTTACGACTTGTATTCAGTGTAGCCAAGAAATATCAGCACCAGGGCCTGGAATTGCTGGATCTGATCCAGGAAGGCACCATCGGCCTGGAGCGAGCCGTGGACAAGTTCAACCCCAGCATGGGGTACAAGTTCTCCACCTACGCCTATTGGTGGATCCGCCAAAGCATGGTGCGCGCCATTGATAACACGTCCCGCACCATCCGCCTGCCCATTCATATCGGTGAGAGGCTCACCAAGCTGCGGCGCGTCACCCGTGACCTGTCCCATCGTTTGGGACGCCAGCCCAACCGTCTGGAGATCTCCCATCGCATGGAGATGAGCCTGGAGGAGCTGGACAAACTGGTGGCTCAGAGCCAACCCTGTGTATCCCTGGATGCCCATGTCCGTGGCGACGGGGACCGCAGCACCATTGGTGAGTTGATTGGCCACACCATCAACCATGAGCCCCTGGAGGAGGTAGACCGTCGCTTGCAGCAGGAGAACCTGGAAAGCTGGATGGCCCAGTTGGACCAGCGGGAGCAAAAAGTGCTGCGGCAGCGCTACGGGCTTGAGGGGACCACGCCCCAGACCCTCTCCGCCATCGGCCATGACATGAAGGTGTCCCGGGAGCGGGTACGCCAGTTGCAGGAGCGGGCCATCAAGAAGCTCAAGGCGTCTGCGGCCCGGCAAAAGGCGGCCTGAGGATCCAGGACGGTCTCCTGTGGAGCACCTTCAAGTTTTGGGGATCGTTGCCATTGCGGCCTGGTTGGCTGTGCTGGCCGCCATGGCCCAGCTGCTGCGACAATGGCGTCCCGATCAGGCGGAGTGGAGCCGGAAAGTCGTCCATCTGGGGGCCGGACTGGTGCTGCCCATGGCCTGGGCCACCGACATCAGCCGCACCATCGCCTTGGCCGCCGCGGTGCTGGCCACAATCCTGGTAGCCGTGAACCAGTACACCCGACTGCTGCCGGGTCTGGAGTCGATCAATCGCCGTAGCTACGGCACCGTGGCCTATGGGTTGTCCATTCTGCTGCTGCTCTGGTGGGGCTGGCCTCAGCGGGCCGCCATTGTTGTGGCCGCCGGCCTCATAATGGCCTTTGGCGATGGGCTGGCAGGGATTCTGGGACCCGCCTATCCCTCCCCCGGCTGGTCCGTTCTGGGACAGCGGAAATCCCTTCTGGGCACGGCCTGTGTGGCGTTGCTGGCCACGGGTGTGGGCTGGACGCTGTTTGGCGAGCACCTGAGCCTCACCCAACTACTGATGCTGGGGGTGGCGGCTGCCGCTCTGGAGCAGATCAGTGTGTTGGGGGTGGATAACCTGCTGCTGCCCTTGGGGACTGCTGCCCTCCTCAACCAATGGCTCAGCACTTGGAGAGGGTAGCTGCAGCCGTGGGCAGGACGTCACGCACCGCCGCCGCCAGGGCATCCAGCAACCGGGAGGTGGTGTCCAGGTTGATGCAGGCATCGGTGATGCTCTGGCCGTAGGTGAGCCGGGAGAGATCCTTGGGGATTTTCTGGTTCCCCTCCACCAGGTGGCTTTCCAGCATCACCCCGAGAATGTGGTCCGAACTGTCCCGCACCTGTTGGGCCACGGACAGCAGCACCTCCTCCTGACGGTGGAAATCCTTGCAGGAGTTGCCATGGCTGCAATCCACCATGATGCGATGGTGGCAACCGGCCCGCTCCAGGGCAGGCACAGCGGCGGCAAGGTCCTCCTTGTGGTAGTTGGGACCCGCCGCGCCGCCCCGTAACACCAAGTGGGTGTCAGGGTTGCCGGTGGTGGAGACGATGGATGCCTGACCCTGGGTGTTGATACCTAAAAAATGGTGAGGCCGCCCTGCCGCCACCATGGCATTGACGGCTGTGGTCACCATGCCGTCCGTGCCGTTTTTGAAGCCAATGGGCATGGAGAGGCCCGAAGCCATCTCGCGATGGGTCTGGCTTTCCGTGGTGCGGGCGCCAATGGCTGTCCAACTGATCAGGTCGGCGATGTACTGGGGCACCACCGGATCCAGCAGTTCCGTTGCTGCGGGCAGGCCCAGATCGGCCAGGTGGAGCAGCAGGCCGCGGGCCAGGCGCAGACCTGTGTTGATGTCGTAGCTGTGGTCCAGGTGGGGATCATTGATGAGTCCCTTCCAGCCCACCGTGGTGCGCGGCTTCTCGAAATACACCCGCATCACCACCTCCAGGCTCTGGCGGTGTCGGTCGTGGAGCTGCTTCAACACGGCCGCCACCTCACGGGCCGCAGCCACGTCATGGACAGAGCAGGGGCCCACAATGACCAGCAACCGGGGATCCTCACCGCTCAACAGGGCCTGGATGCGCTGTCGTGCCTCCAGGATCGCCCGGGCAGCGTGGGGCGACAGGGGAAGACCACCAAGTAGAACGGCAGGGGCAACAAGTGGCCGTGTCTCGACCACGTGGAGATTGGATGTACGCGCCATGGTGCCTGGATGCCGTGCTCAAATGTAGGCAAAGATAAGTCCCTATGGTCCATCCCCAGCTTCCGGCTGACCTGGAGACCGTGTGGCCATGGGGGTGTGCCTGCTTCCATGAAGTCACTGCTACGGCGGAAGCTGTTGAGCCGTGGCAAGGGTTGCCAGGGGCCAGTGGCCGTGTTCAGGTGGGGAAATGGCG
>NZ_FITM01000107.1 GCF_900047545.1 Candidatus Synechococcus spongiarum | reverse complement strand
TCAGGGGACCAGGAACAGTCGCCATTTCCCCACCTGAACACGGCCACTGGCCCCTGTCAACCCTTGCCACAACTGGCTTTTTATGGTGGCTTCCCGCAATCAGGACAACAGGGCTGCTGGCCCCAGCGCTGCTCCTCCAGGTGCCGGATGCAGGCAAGAGGGGTCGGCGCAAAGCGCTGGCTGATGCTCACCAGGTTCAGAGCTCTCCTCAGTGGGCAATTTTATTGGTCCGCCTCCCTCCCATCTTGTTAAGCACTTGACTTCCAATTCCGGAACAGAAAGCTGGACCGGGCGCTGGAAACCCTCCTGCAGCCCTGACGGCAGCCCATGGGCAAAGACCTCCTTCCCCATGGCGAGATGGCGTTCCGTGGAAAAGGTTGCTCTTAAGCATGCAATTCCCCTCAAGAAGGCCAATCCCCTGACGCCGCCACCACTGGGATGCCTCTGGAGCCGGTCGGGGTGATCAGGTGTTGCACCATGGATTACCGCTTGCGTGGGAATGCGGCAATGCCGTTGCTGGCCATACTTGAGCAAGGCAGGACAGCTTGATGTTCGCGCTGCCCGCCACCCGTCGCTCCCCCATGAACAGCCCGTGTCCTCCCAACCCTGCCGCCATGAGCCGTCCCGCTGTTCTTGCCCTGGATCTGGACGGGGTCCTTGTGGACGGCATGGAAGAGTACTGGAGGAGCAGCCTTGCGGCGGCGCGGGGCCTGGGTGCCCCCTGGGCTGGACCCCCTGGGGAGGTTCCACCGGCGTTCCGGTCCATTCGCCCTTGGGTGCATAGGGGTTGGGAGATGGTTGTGGTGACCTGGGCCCTGGCCTACGGCGCCCCTGCGGAAGCGTTTCTCCGGGACTATCCTGCTGCCTTACGGCAGTGGCAGGCGCGGTCGGGGCAATCCTCGGCGGCACTGCAGTATACCCTGGAGCGTCACCGCAGTGCTTGCCTCGCCCGTGATCCCCGGGGTTGGCTGGCCCAGCACCGTCTTTATCCCGGCGTGGCGGAGCGTTTACGCCGCTGTGCCGCTGAGGGGGTGGAATGGGTTGTGGTCACCACTAAGGGATGGGAGTTTGCTGCCGCCTTGCTAGCGCAGGACGGTCTCCAGCCCACAGCCATCTACGGTTGGGAGGAGGGTCCCAAAGTCCGTGTGTTGCGACGCCTGCTGGAGCAGCGGCAACCCATCTGGTTTGTGGAAGATCGGCTCCCCACCCTGGAGCAGGTGACGGCGGATCCCCAGCTTGCAGGTGTTGGTTGTTACTTGGCCGCCTGGGGCTACCTGCGTCATGCTGACAGGCAGCAGCTCCGTCCCCCCACCCATTGGCTGGATCACGCCACCTTTTGTGCCCCGTTCCCCGCCTGGCCGGCCTGAGACTGGGCTGTTATGGTTCAAACGTACTTTCTCCCCCGGATGTGGCAACCCTGGCAAACGTGGGAATACATCCTTAGAAGAGAAGACCTCTCCTTTCACCATGGCTGTTCACTCCAATTCCTCCGCTGACGCCCAGTCCCGCGATAAGGCCCTTGGGCTGGTGTTGAACCAGATTGAGCGCAACTTCGGCAAGGGCTCCATTATGCGTCTGGGGGATGCCTCCCGGATGCGGGTGGAGACCTTCCCCACCGGCGCCTTGCCCCTAGATCTGGCCTTGGGGGGTGGCTATCCCAAAGGCCGGGTTGTGGAAATCTACGGCCCGGAGAGTTCCGGCAAAACCACCCTGACCCTCCACGCCATTGCCCAGGTTCAGCAACAGGGAGGCGTGGCGGCCTTTGTGGATGCAGAGCATGCCTTGGATCCCGTCTATGCGGCCGCCCTGGGGGTGGACGTAGAAAACCTGCTGATTTCCCAGCCGGATACAGGGGAAATGGCCCTGGAGATCGTGGATCAACTGGTGCGCTCCGGCGCCGTGGCCTTGATCGTCGTGGACTCCGTCGCGGCCCTCACGCCCCGCTCGGAGATTGAGGGGGAGATGGGGGAAGTGTCGGTGGGCAGTCAGGCGCGACTCATGAGCCAGGCCATGCGCAAAATCACCGGCAACATCGGCAAGTCCGGCTGCACGGTGATTTTCCTGAATCAGTTGCGCCTCAAGATCGGGGTGGTCTACGGCAATCCCGAGACCACCACCGGGGGCAACGCCCTCAAGTTCTATGCCTCGGTGCGGCTGGACATTCGCCGCATCCAGACCTTGAAACGCTCCGGCAAGGAATACGGCATCCGCGCCAAGGTGAAGGTGGCCAAGAATAAAGTGGCGCCCCCCTTCCGGGTGGCGGAATTCGATATTGAATTTGGTCGCGGCATCAGTGCCGTGGGGTGTTTGCTGGATCTGGCCGAGGAAACAGGCGTGGTGGTGCGCAAAGGGGGCTGGTACAGCTACGGAGGGGACAACCTGGGCCAGGGGCGGGACAACACCGTCCGCTGCCTGGAGCAGGACGAGACGCTCCGGCAGACCATCGACAACCTTGTACGCCAAAAACTCAGCGAGGGCTCGGCTGTCATGGCCAATTCCGTGCGCCCCATCGCTGGCGCCGCCAAGCCTCTGCCGGAGGACACCGTTTCCTTGCCTGGGCAAGCCGCGGCGGCGGATGGTGGCTAGCGGGCCGCTGTGACCATTTCGGGGTGAGCCCCCTTGCCCATTCGCAACTGGGAGCCACGCCCCTCCTCCGGTTCCACAACAATGGTGTCCCCCTTGCGGAAATCACCCCGCAGGATGGCTTTGGCCATGGGGGTCTCCAGGTGTTTTTGAATGGCGCGCCGTAACGGCCTAGCCCCGTAGACGGGGTCGTAGCCCACGGCGGCCAGCCAGTCACAGGCTTCCGGGATGAGTACCAGACTCAGGCCCTTCTCTTGCAGCCGTTGCTGAAGCTGGGTGACTTGCAATTCCACGATGCGACGCAGTTCCTGCTTCCGGAGGGCATGGAAGATGATGATCTCGTCAATGCGGTTGAGAAACTCGGGGCGGAAGTGGGTGCCCAGGGCTTGTTTGACCCGGGCTTCCATCTCCCCATGGCGGCTGTCGTCACCGGCCAGATCCAGAATGGCCTGGCTGGCAATGTTGCTGGTGAGGATCACGATGCTGTTGGTGAAGTTCACCGTCCGGCCTTGGCTATCCGTGATACGGCCGTCATCCAGCACTTGCAGCAGTACGTTGAACACCTCGGGATGGGCTTTCTCCACCTCGTCCAGCAGGATCACCGCATAGGGCTTGCGCCGCACCGCCTCCGTGAGCTGACCCCCTTCCTCGTGGCCCACATAGCCGGGAGGGGCGCCAATGAGCCGGGATACGGCGTGGCGCTCCATGTACTCCGACATATCAAGCCGCACGATGGCGGCTTCATCGTCAAAGAGCTGTTCCGCCAGGGCTTTGCACAATTCCGTCTTGCCCACGCCGGTGGGACCCAGGAACAGAAATGAGGCAATAGGGCGCCGTGGATCCGCCAGCCCGGCGCGGGAGCGCTGGATGGCGTCGGCCACGCTGCCCACCGCCTCCTGTTGTCCCACCACCCGTGCCTGGAGCCGCTGCTCCAGATCCAACAGTTTCTGGAGTTCCGATTGGGCAAGGCGTTGGACCGGGATGCCGGTCCACTTGCTCACCACCTCCGCCACGTCCTCCTCGCTGATGGTTTGGCGCAACAATCTTTTCTCGTTGTCCTGGAGTTGCTGCTCTCCCTTCTGCAGACGCTGTTGCAGCTCGGCCAGGGTGCCGTATTCCAACTCCGCCGCCTTGTTGAGGTCGTAGTTGCGTTTGGCCTGCTCCAGCTTGACCTGCACCTGTTCAATCTGTTCCTTCAAGCCCTGGAGATCATCCAGAGCACCCTTCTCCTGTGTCCACTGGGCCATGAGGGCCCGCTGCTGCTCCGTCAGGTTGGCCAGATCCTGGTTGATGCGCGTGAGCCGCTCCCTGCTGGCCGCATCGCTCTCCTTGGCGAGGGACAATTTCTCCATCTCCAGTTGCAGAATCTTGCGGTCGATTTCATCAATCTCCTCGGGCTTGGAGGTGATCTCCGTTTTCAAATGGGCGGCGGCTTCATCCACCAGGTCAATGGCTTTATCCGGTAGGAAGCGGTCGTTGATGTAGCGACTGCTGAGCACCGCCGCTGCCACCAGGGCGTTATCGGCAATGCGCACGCCGTGGTGAACCTCGTAGCGCTCCTTGAGGCCCCGCAGGATGGAAATGGTGTCTTCCACGGTGGGCTGGGGCACCACCACCTGCTGGAAGCGGCGCTCCAGAGCGGCGTCTTTTTCAATGTAGCGGCGGTGTTCATCCAGGGTGGTGGCGCCAATGCAGCGCAGTTCCCCCCGGGCCAGCATGGGCTTGAGCAGATTGCTGGCGTCCATGGACCCGCCAGCGGCTCCGGCCCCCACCACGGTGTGAACCTCGTCAATGAACAACACAATCTGGTCCTTCCCCGACGTGACCTCCTTGAGCACGGCCTTGAGACGTTCCTCAAACTCACCCCGGTACTTGGCGCCGGCGATCAATGCACCCATGTCCAGGGAAACGAGGCGCCGATTCTGCAGCGCCGTCGGCACATCCCCGTTCACAATGCGCTGGGCCAACGCCTCCACAATGGCGGTCTTGCCCACGCCAGGCTCGCCGATCAACACGGGGTTGTTCTTGGTGCGCCGGGAGAGAATCTGGATGGTGCGGCGAATTTCTTCATCCCGCCCAATCACGGGATCAAGTTTCCCTTGACGGGCTGCTTCAGTCAAGTCACAGCCATAGTTTTGCAAAGCCTCGTAGGTGGCCTCCGGGCTTTGGCTGGTGACCCGCTGGTTGCCGCGGATGGATTGAACGGCGTCCTTGATGGCTTGACGACGCCCGCCAAGGGCCTGCAGCAGGGTTTTGCCACAGCGGCTGTCCTCACACAGAGCCAGCACCAAGTGCTCAGTGGCAATGAATTGATCCTTCCAGGCCTGCTGCTCCTTCTCCGCACGATCCAACAGTTGATCCAGGCTGGAGCCCAGGGAAACGGTGTCCGGAGGGGCACCCAGCTTGGGCTGCCTGGCCAGAAATTGCTCCAGATTGCTGTCCAGGGCGGCCACGTCCACGGCGGCTGCTTCCAGGATCCGCACCGCCAGATCCTTCTGCTCCAGCAGGGCCTTCAGCAGATGTTCGCTCTCCAGGGTCTGGGATTTGCGGGCCTTGGCCAGCGTGTGGGCAGAACTGACGGCCTCCCAGGCCTTGAGGGTGAAGGTTTCAGGGGTGGGCTGCATGGCGTCTCGGTAGGTCAATCTCTACCCAGCACCCTAAAAACCCCTTTGGATCAACACCAGGCGGTAGACCGCACCAGCCACTGCGGTCTACCGCCTTTTTGTGTGATTAGCAACCAGGAGCTGAATCACTCAACCGTGATGGTGCCCACCATGCCGGCACCACGATGGGGCTCGCAGTAGTAGCTGTAGGTGCCAGGCTCACTGAAGGTTTCCTCCCAGCTCTCGCCCGGAGCAAAGGCCAGATCTGTGTGGCTCAACTCCGTGTGACCTTCCACCACGGCATTGTGGGGACCCAGCTTGTTGTTCACGAACTTGACCGTATCGCCGGCGCCGATGGTCATCGTGTTAGGCTCAAAGGCCAGAAGGCCGCTATCGGTTCCCATTTTCACCTCAACGGTGGCAGCGGTCGCTGCAGATCCCCATCCCAGAAGACCAGCAAGACTCAGAACGGTAGCAAGGCAAATTCCCAGAAGGCGAGACATGGCGGGGCTCAGTCACTGGCAGAGATTTTACGGATTCGCCAGGCCCAACGGGGCCATGGGGCTTGGAGAGTGTTACATATCGGACCGTAAGTCATGGCCAGAGGCCGGCAGGCGGCCCCGCTGAGGGACCCCGGCGGCAGACAAGACCGTCTCCAGATCCGGGAAGCGGGACGCCCGGCCGAAGCTTTCCGGTCGGGTGACGGGATGATGAATGAAATGACGTTGCTGCAAGGTAAAGCGGTCCCACGGACTCAACTGGATGCGGAACACAGCCACCAGAGCCCGTAGTAACCAGTGGTGGAGTTGCACACCGGGAGGATGGGCCATGTGGCGGTAGCGGCAGAGTCGGGTCACGGTGCCATTGACGGTGAGGGGGTACTGGCCCAGCACATAGCGGTTCATGCCCCGCCAGCGCTGTGGTCCGGGCTGGTGGGGGGTTGTGAGCAGATGACCGCAGATGCTGGCCACGTCTGCCCCGTGGATGAAGTGATAGCTGCCCTCCAAGCGCAGGAAGCGGGCCAGCCAAAGCCATTGAAACAGTGGCCTCAGGCCCGTAGTGAGGTAGCTGGTGGGCCATGGGCCACCGCCGTCGATCCTGCCGGAAAAAACAAGGGTGGGGAAAATGGCCACGATCCTGTCCCGGAGGGCATGGGCCATCAACTGGCGCAGGCATATGGCCTTGGTCTGGATGTACTCGGTTCCCCACTGTTCCGCCTCCGGCAACAACTCCAGGTCACGGTCCACAATGCTGGCGGTGGAGAAATAGAGCACCTGCTGGAGGCGCCGGTGGTCAAGACAGGCCAGCAGATCCTTGACGGCTTGCACGTTGACCGCCCAGGCGCGGGCCGGGTCCCCCCAGGCGGTGGCGGTATGGATAACCCGATCCACCAGGGCCAGTTGCCGGCAAAAACGCCGGGGATGGCGCAGATCACCCACCAGTAGTTCCAGGCGGGGATGCCGGTGGTCAACGGCGGTGAGCTTTTGGGGCTGCCGCAGCCAAAGCAGCAGCTGGGCATTGCTGTGCTCCAGCAGCCAGGCCGCCACCGCCTGGCCGATGCAGCCGCTGGCGCCAGTGATCAGAATTCGGCTGGGTTGAGACAAGGCATCCGAGACAGAGGATTACATCCGCAGGTAGAAACCTCAAGCGGTCGCCTTGGCTCCCAAGCGCTTGCCGGCCGCGAAGAACAGGCGGGCATTTTCCTCCGGGGTGCCGGGCAAAATGCCATGGCCCAGGTTGAGAATGTGGCGTCGTCCCCGGGCCTTGCGGAGGGTATCCTCAATGCGGGCGCAAATCACCTCCGGGCTGCCATACAGAAGCCCGGGATCCACGTTGCCCTGGACCCCCAGGTGGGCGGGGAGTCGAGCCAGGCCGTCCGCCATGTCCACGGTCCAGTCCAGGCTGATGATGTCCGCACCGCTGGTTGCCATTCGCTCCAACACCCCTGCACTGCCAGAGATGTAGAGAATCAAGGGTGTGTCCGGGTGGGTTTGCTTCACCTGGCGGATAAGGCGCTGCTGATAGGGTCCCGCAAAGACGTCGTAATCCTGGGGGCTCAGTTGGCCAGCCCAGGAGTCGAAAATCTGCACCACCTGGGCGCCCGAGTCAATCTGATAGCGCACATAGGCGGCGATCCCGTCCGCCAAGTGGGCCAGCAACTGGTGCAACAGGGCCGGCTCGCGGAAGGCCATGGCCTTGATGACCCCGTAGGTTTTGCTGCTTTTGCCCTCCACGGCATAGGCCGCCAAGGTCCACGGGGCCCCCACAAATCCCAGGACCGCCGCGGCTGTGCCCACCGCCTCCCGTAGCCGCGTCAGCACAGAGCCCGCAAAGGCCATGGACGCGGCCGGCTCCAGGGGGCGCAGAGCCTCAATCCGGGCCTGGCTGCGGATGGGGTTGTGAATGAGGGGACCCTGGCTTTCCACAATGTCGAACTCAATGCCCATTCCCGGCAGGGGCGTGAGGATGTCCGAAAACAGGATCACCCCGTCCGGGTGAAAGGCCTCGAAGGGCTGCATGGAGATCTCGTAAGAGAGATCGGGGTTTTCCGAGCGCTCCCGAAAGGTGGGATAACGGTCCCGCAAGTCCCGATAGGCCTTCATGTAGCGCCCCGCCTGACGCATCATCCACACAGGCGTGCGCTCAACGGGTTCGCCCCGGGCGGCGCGCAGAAGCAGGGGAAGGGAATCGGCCAT
>NZ_FITM01000108.1 GCF_900047545.1 Candidatus Synechococcus spongiarum | reverse complement strand
AAAGCCTACAGCCTGCCCCAATGGCCATCATCACTGCCAGCCTTTAACCATGACCACTCTAGCCTTCGTGATTCTGAGTAACGTCTTACTGGTGATCTTCTTAGGGTTGATCCTCTCACAATTACAAAAGCCATGGAAGTGGCATCTAAGAAATCTGGTAAAATCGAAATCAGGAAACCCGACCCAGGACGCTAGCCTACTAGAGATTCAGAACCAAATGGAAAAGCAGCAAAAACTGCTCCAGTATCTGAAACAGGATCAGCAAACCTTGTTGCGGAAGGTGGAAGACATGGAGCAAAGTATGAAAAGAATAGGACGGTTTCAACCTGCGGCTACTGCCCCACCGCCAAGGGTCATGGATAAACCTCAACCGACTCCCAGGCTGAGCCCAGCCAATTCTCTTGTTCAAGTTTTGGAGCAAGGTGGCGACCGAGCCGCTCTGGCGCGGTGGTCTGCAGTGAAGGTGAAAATCACTGCCGCCAGTCAAAACCGCATCTATCGTGGTGATATTGCCGGACTCGAGTTGGAGCCTGCCCAAGCCGGAGCCAGCTTTCTCGTTTTCCAGGTCAATGGCGAGAATCTGCTTGTCCCCAATCATGAAACTCTGGGGGTATTCCAGCGCTGTCAGACAGGGCACACTGGGCTGTTTGCGCTCAAGCGGCAACCGGCGCAACCAACTCCACAGGTCAGCAAACCTGCTCGGGTCCAGCCGCAAGGAAAGTTCTGGCGGGTGGTGGAGCAGGGGGAAGTTCTGATTCGTGGCTAAGGTCTTGCAGCTTCAGGGCACAGCCTGAAGTGTGTAGCTCCCCTCTATGCGCCCTTCAATCAGAGGGATTTCGCGATGACCAGAAACAGAAGTAAAATCAGGAAAAGAATGGCAAGACGAGGCAAGAAAAGCAGAAGGACAACAAAGACAATGAAGAGTAAGCAACCCATGCCCGGAGCGGTTGTGTCTCGAGTGAACCCTAGCCCTCAGGAGCTTGGTGAAAAAGTTCGCCAGGCCCTTTGAAACAGAGGGAAACATTGGGAACCCCCTCTTTGCCTCGATTCAGCCTTTGGGAAAGCTGTGGGAGGATGGTCTGCACCTCTCTCCACCAAAAGAGAGCAACGCGACCCGGTTACTTCGCCGTCCGGAGGCAATAGGTACCGAACCTGGGCCATCCCGGCGGGCAGAGGCGACCGACTCTCAACACCGCCTCCTGCTCCTGGTTGGGGGAGCCGAGGCAATAGTCTCCCCAAGGGGTAAAGCCTGTGGGGCAACCTCTGCCCACCCTCGTGATCACTGCACGACGCTTGTTGTCTGTAGGGATCATGCAGTAGTCCTGAGACGCAGACCAACCTTGGGGGCAGGTATCGCCAACCTTCTGCATGGCCTCCCGCCGATTGTTGGGCGTGCCGAGGCAGTAATTGCCCCAACCCGTAAAGCCCTGTGGGCAGACTCTGCCCACCTTCACAAGGGCCCCACGGGGATTGCCACTCTTGGCGGGAAGGCAGTAGCTGCCGGAGGCGACATAGCCTGAGAGGCAACGGCTGTGGTAGGGCAGCGGTCGTACGGGCTGCTGGGCCTGGGCGGGATGGATCGTGGCCAGGCAGGCAGCCATCAACACAGCCAACGGCCCCAACAAGGGTTGAGGGCAGACGGAAAGGCGCTGATGCGGGAGTGAGTTGGGCATGGGGAGCGCGGGGGATGGGAGGAAAGGCAGGGGGCTCATACACTATTTTTACCCGAAGAGCCAACTTCAGGGAACCTGGAAAAAGCCGGGGCACGGCGGATCAAGACTCGTTGCCAGGCCAGTTGAGGGGCAAAGGGCTCTTTCCAGGGGTTGACGACGGGATTGAGGAGGATGCTAAAGTCGGCAGAGTTCCTCTTGCAGGCCGGATCGAAAATGACTGCACTGACCGATGCAGCTCAAAAAGGCGACACGACAGTTGTCAGGGCCTTCATCGCTGCTGGCGCCGATCTGAACTCCAAAGATGCTGAGGCGACTCCTCTGCATCATGCAGCTAGAAGGGGTCATACAGACATTGCCAAGCTCCTCATTGATGCCGGCGCTGATGTGAATGCCCACGGCAGCACTGGTAGCCTGGGCCTGGACAGCACTGGTGGTTACCTCCGTGCCTCCTACCTCAAGGACACCCCCCTACACTCCGCAGCCAGAGGCGGGCATCTGGACATTGCCAAAGCTCTCACCGCCGCCGGCGCTGATCCTAATGCTCAGAATTATTATAAACGAACTCCTCTGCACTACGCAGCTGCGAGATCTGATGTGGGAGTGGGCAAAATTCTTGTTTATAGTGGTGCCCATATAAATTCCAAAGATATAAATCAAAATAATCCGATGGATCTTGCATACAAGGACGTATGTGATAAGTATTTTAGTGAGTATGATAGGGATCTTAATAATGATAAGACAGTATCTTCTTCGGATTCAATAGATAAATTTAAAACATTTAGAACAGAAGTTGCCAAAGCCTTTCTTGAGGCCAGTGATCGTGCCAAGGTCTCAAATAAGGAGAGCAAAATTCCAACAGATCCTGCGACCAAGAAGAATCCAACAGAAGCTGTCAAGGTTTCCGTTGATACCGTTGGTGATCTCAATACCACCGATGCTGACGGGAGGACTGCCCTACACGTCGCGGCGAAGAGAGGTCAAACGGAGATCGTCAAGGCCCTCATTGAGGCTGGCGCCAATGTTGATGCCAAGGATGCCGAGGGCGATACCGCGCTGCACATTGTGGCAAAGAAAGGCCAAGCAGACGTTGCTCGGGCTCTCATCGAGGCCGGAGCAAATCCCAATGCCAAAGACGATGATCGCAATACACCTTTACATATTGCCGTGAAGAAGGGCCAAATAGATATTACCAGAGCTCTCCTTAAAGCTGGAGCGAACCTCGGTGCCAAGGACGATAATGACGATACACCACTACACGCTGCAGCCAAAAGAGGTCAAGCCGAAGTTCTCAAGATTCTGATTGAGGCTGGAGCGAATCTCAATGCCAAGGACGATAACGACAATACCCCTCTGCACATTGCCATAAAGAGAGATCAAAACGATGTTGTCAAGATTCTGATTGAGGCTGGAGCGAATCTCAATGCCAAGGACGATAACGGCAATACTCCTCTACACATTGCCATAAAGAAAGGTCAAAATGATGTTGTCAAGGCTCTGATTGAGGCTGATGCTTCTATCGATACCACGAACAAAAACGGCCTTACCCCTCTTGACATTGCGGAGACAATGGAAAATCTGAATTTGATACAGATACTTGGAGCGCAGCTATCTACAGAGATAAAATACATTGCTGATTCAAGTAGGACCCACTCGGATTCAACGATCATTTTCACGGCCTTATTCACAGCACTTGGATATCTTGCTAAAGTTGACGGAAAGATTTGCTCCCAAGAGATTGAATTTGTGACAAGCCTAATGGATGAAATGAAGCTGGCTCCAGAGCGTCGCCGTCAAGCGGAGAATTTGTTCCGTCTAGGGAAGCAAAAATTGGATGTTGATTTAGATAATCTTATGACAGACTTGCAAAACAGTTGCAATGCCAATCCTGAGCTTCTCAATGTTTTCGTAATGAGCTTAGTACAATTTGCCTATTCAGATAAAGACTTCAGCCGTCAGGAAAAACTCTCTATTGGAAGAATAGCTGCACAACTCAATCTTAGTCAAGCTGATATTGATAGCATTGAGGCAGCAGTCCGTACCCAATTCCGACCCATGAATGCCTCTCTCGATCTACAGGAAGCCTATAAAATCATCGGAATTTCTCCTGCTACCACTGCTTCAAATGATGAGATTAAGAAAGTTTATCGTAATCTCATGAAGCTTTACCATCCAGATACCTTTAAATCGAAAAACCTATCTGAAGACATGCTGCGACTTTTTGAAAAACGTACCCAAGTATTCACCATCGCTTATGAAAAGATCAGAAAAGTGCGATCATTTTAACGGCAGCAACTCCTGCGGCAACACAGAAAAGCGCACAATCTCAACTACCTGGATCCCCCAGGTGTGGGCATGAAACACCGCACAAGAAACTGACGGACGGGCGTCAAGGCTTCGGGCGGAATGGTGTGTTCACCCGTGAAGCTTTGCAGCGTAACCTCGCACCCCTGCGCCTCCAGCACTGCCTGCAACTGAAGACTGGCTTGCAGGGGAACCACCGGGTCGCTCTGGCCGTGGATCAGCAGAACTGGCGCCTGAAGTCCCTGTAGCGAGTTCTGGCCATGGGGATACCCGCTGCACGCCACCACCCCCGCCAGGGGTTTATCAACAGCGGCTTCCAGGGCCATGGCGGCGCCCTGGGAAAAGCCCAGCAAGGCGGTTTGTTGCCATGGGTGCTCTTGTTGCAGGCGGACCAGATGGTGGTTGATGTGGTCCAGAGCCTTGGGCACCCCGGGCCATCCCTGCGCTTCCGCCTCCTGGGTCAGGGGATACCACTGCCGCCCGCCGGGCACATGGGGGTGAGGCTCCGGAGCCTCCAAGGCCACTACGTCCCCCAGACCCTCCATGAGATGCAGGCCAAGAGGCAGCAGGTCCCTGCTGTTGGCGCCCCAGCCATGGAGGAGGACCAATCGACCAACTCCGGGCTTGCCCCGCCGCACCATCTGCTCAGCCACAGCCCACTGTCTTGTTGTGGCTCTTCTCTAGCATGGGCCTTGTCCGGATATGCCCATGGCTCCCACTGCACTGCTCAGCGTCTCCGATAAAACCGGCCTGGTGCATTTGGCCACAGCCTTACAGCGGCGCCATGGCTTCCGGTTGATCTGCAGTGGGGGAACGGCCCAGCTCTTGCGGCAGGACGGGGGCTTGACGGTCACCACCGTGGCTGAACATACCGGCGCTCCCGAAATCCTCAACGGTCGCGTCAAAACGCTGCACCCACGCATCCACGGCGGCATCCTGGCGGAGCGCCACAAGCCGGAACACCGGGAGGACCTGCAACGCCAGGGCATCCCCACCATTGATCTGGTGGTGGTGAACCTCTACCCCTTTGAAGCTACGGTGGCGGATGCCACGGTGGCTTGGGAGCAGGCCGTTGAGGTGATTGATATTGGCGGCCCGGCCATGCTCAGGGCCGCCGCCAAAAACCATGCCCACGTCAGTGTGCTGACGGCCCCCAGTCAATATGAACCCTTCCTGGAGGCCCTGGCCGCCGGTGGCCCGGATCTTCAGCAGCGCCGCCGCCTGGCCTTGGCCGCCTTTCGGCATTCCGCCCACTATGACGCTGCCGTCAGTCAGTGGTTTGGCGCCCAACTGGAGGAGTCGGAGCCGTTGCAGTTGACCCTGCCCCGGCGCCAGCGCTTGCGCTACGGGGAAAACCCTCATCAGAGCGCCCTCTGGTACGGGGACTCTCGGGCCGGCTGGGGCGCGGCGCGGCAACTCCAGGGCAAGCAACTGAGCTTTAACAACCTGCTGGACCTGGACGCCGCCCTCGCCAGTGTGCAGGACTTTCCGCCGCCGCAGGCGGCCGCTGTGGTGGTGAAGCACACCAATCCCTGTGGCGTGGCCACCGGAGTTGATCCGGCCACGGCGCTGCAGCGGGCCTTGGCGGCGGATGCTGTGTCCGCCTTTGGCAGCGTTGTGGCCGTGAACCAGCCCCTGGATGCCGCCGCCGCCGCTCAGTTGGCCGCCATCTTTGTGGAGTGCGTGGTGGCCCCCGGGGTCTCGGCGGAGGCGCTGGCGTGTCTGGCACCCAAGCCCAATCTGCGTCTTCTCGTCCTGGAGCAGGCGGCAGTGGCTGGCGCATCCGGGCAACAACTCCGCACCATCCTGGGGGGTGTTCTGGTGCAGCAGCGGGATCAGCAGCCGGTGGACCGTTCCACCTGGCAGGTGGTCAGCACGGCACAACCCGATGCCACGCTCCTGGCGGAGTTGGACTTTGCCTGGCGGGTGGTGCGTCATGTGCGCTCCAACGCCATTGTGGTATCCAAGGATCAGCAGACCCTCGGCATTGGTGCGGGGCAGATGAACCGCGTTGGTGCGGCGGAGTTGGCCCTAGCGGCTGCCGGAGAGAACACCCACGGCGCCGTCCTGGCCAGTGACGGCTTTTTCCCCTTCTCCGATACGGTGCAGCTTGCGGCCAATGCCGGCATCCGCGCCCTGATTCAGCCCGGTGGCAGCAAGCGGGATGAGGACTCTATTGCGGCTTGCAATGCCCATGGTTTGGTGATGATCTGCACCGGGCGCCGCCACTTTCTCCATTAGCGTTTGTGCCGCAAGGCACACGGCAAGGGGTAAGCCCCTAGCCTGAACCAGCAGACCATGCCCCTGACGCTGCCATGCCGGAGACCGTTGGCTTCAGCCTCAACTTCATTCACCCCTTGATGATGTGGTCACTGCTGGCCTTGAGTGGCTATGCCCTGTTCCTGGGCATCCGCAGCAAGAAGCTGCGCACCACACAGGATGCCGAGTTGCGCAAACAACTAGCCAAGAGCAAGGTGAGCCAGCGTCACTTCCTTGTTGGATCGCTTGTTCTGGCATTGATGGTGCTGGGCACCTTCCTCGGCATGGGGGTGACCTACCTCAATAACGGCAAACTGTTTGTGGGTCCCCATCTGCTGGCGGGCGCAGCCATGGCCTGCATGATTGCCCTGGCCGCAGGGCTGGCGCCCCTGATGCAGCGGGGTAACGTGGTGGCGAGAAAAGCCCATGTGGGGCTGAATATGGGCGTCATGACTCTCTTCCTCTGGCAAGCCCTGACGGGCATGGAGATCGTCAACAGGATTTGGGTGAATCGCTGAGGCTCAGAACCTCTCGTCGGGGGAGCCGTCATTGGCAATCTCGAACAGAGCGCGAATGGTTTCCCCCACAACCCGGTCAGGGGTGGACGCACCCGAGGTGACCCCCACGGTGATGTTCCCTTCGGGCAGGAAGGGGGAGAGGCGCTCCAGATTTTGACCCAGGGGCTTGTGTTCGATGGCGTTGCCCGGACCAATGCGCTCGGGAGCGTCGATGTGGAGGGAGAGAATGCCCCGCTCCATAGCGATTTCCTGTAGATGGGTGGTGTTGGAGGAGTTGTAGCCGCCGATGACAACCATCAGGTCCAGCTTTTCCTCCACCAGGGAAAACATGGCGTCCTGACGCTCCTGGGTGGCGTCACAGATGGTGTTAAAGGCCAGAAAGTGTTCCTTGAGGGACGTGGGACCGTAGCGACGCAACAGGGCCTGCTCAAACAGTCGGCCAATGGCTTCTGTTTCCGTCTTCAGCATGGTGGTTTGATTGGCCACCCCCAACCGGACCAGATCCCTGTCCGGATCGAACTCAAGGGAGCAGGCATGTTTGAAGCGCTCCAGAAAGGCCTGGCGATCCCCGCCCGAGAGGATGTAGTCACACACCACACGGGCTTCCTCCAGGTTCAGCACCACCAGGTAGGTGCCGGCAAAGGAGCTGGTGGCCAGGGTTTCTTCGTGCTTCACCTTGCCGTGGATGATGGAGGTGAAGTCCCTCTTCTTGTGGCGCTCCACGGCGCTCCACACTTTGGACACCCAGGGACAGGTGGTGTCCACAATGGTGCATTGGCGCTGGTTGAGGAGTTGCATCTCGTCCACCGTGGCGCCAAAGGCGGGCAGAATCACCACGTCCCCCTGCTCCACCGCTGAAAAGTCCTTGCGCCCCTCCATGATCGGCACGAACAACACCCCCATCTGGCGCAGATGGCGGTTGACCGAGGGATTATGGATAATCTCGTTGGTGATCCAGATGCGCTCCTTGGGGAAGTGGCGCCGGGTCTCGTAGGCCATGGCCACAGCCCGCTCCACCCCCCAGCAGAAACCAAACGCCTCAGCCAGGTGAATGGTGAGACGACCCTGGGTGAGTTTGTCGTTGTTGGCGCGAATCTGCTGGATCAGGTCGCATTGATAGGCGTTTTCCAGGGTGCTGGCCACCTCGTTGGCTCGACCAAAGCCACGCCGGTTGTAGTTGTTGGAGTGGTGGAGTGTGCGGCGGAACGCCTGGGTATCAATGGTTTCAGCCACAGCAGCACAAGGTGATGGTTGAGCAGTGTATGGGCAGAGCAAGAGAAAAGGCCCTGGACCAGGATAATCCAGAGCCTTTTCTGATGGGAGGCTGACCAGCGGGGGCTGGAGCAGCAATTGAATGCCGAGCCGGAGCCGAACGCAAAGAAACCGGGTTCAAGCTGGTCGGCTCAAACCGCTTCAACTGTTGCTGGATGCAAAATCCGGGTAGGCCTCCATGCCGTGCTCGCCAATGTCCAGACCGGTGAGTTCCTCGTCTTCGGTCACCCGGATGCCGCCGAAGATGGCGCCAATCACCTTCCAGGCGATAAAGCAGGTCACCACGGTCCAGATGCCGTAGGCCAGCACACCCACGATCTGATAACCCAGTTGGGCAAAGCCACCACCGTTGAGCAGGCCGATACCAGCGGGGGGGACTCCTCCAGCACCCATATCCATACCTTCCACGCCCCAGAGGCCGATCACCAGTGTGCCCCAGATACCGCAGGTGCCGTGAACCGAGAAGGCGCCGACGGGGTCGTCAATGCCCATGCCGTCCAGAACGCCGACGGAGACCACCACGATGAGGCCGCCGATGAAGCCAGCCACCCACGAACCCACCAGGGTCATGTTGCCGCAACCGGCGGTGATGCTCACCAAGCCCGCCAGGATGCCATTGATGATCATGGTCAGATCCGGCTTGCCGGAGGTGATCTTGGAGAGTAGGGCCGCGCCAATGCCGCCGCCAGCAGCCGCCAGGGTGGTGGTCACCGCCACAAAGGGTACGTACTGGTCCATGGCCAGTTGAGAGCCGGGGTTAAAGCCGTACCAGCCAATCCAGAGCACCAGGCAGCCCAGGGTGGCGATCCCCATGTTGTGGCCAGGCATGGCCTGGGCTTGACCGTTGAGAAACTTGCCGATCCTGGGACCCAGGAGGGCAGCGCCCACAACACCGGCCCAGGCGCCCACGGAGTGAACGATAGAGGAGCCGGCAAAATCAATAAAGCCCATCTCGGAGAGCCAGCCGCCGTTCCACTGCCAGCTTCCGGAGATGGGGTAAATGATTCCGGTGAGCACCAGGGAGAAGATCACGAACTCGCCAAACTTGATGCGCTCCGCCACCAGCCCGGAAACGATGGTGGCAGCCGTACCGGCAAAGGCGGACTGGAAGAGGAAGTCCACCGTCGGCACCAGTCCTGCCTCGGCGATGGTCTCCGGCGAGACGTAAGGATCAAAGAAGAGCCCGTTGAAATAGAGCCATCCATTGGCGACGGCATTCCCGTACATGATGGAGTAACCGATCAGCCAGTAGGAACTCACCGCCAGGGCGAACACGAACAAGTTCTTCGACAGGATGTTGACGGCGTTCTTCTGCCGGCACATCCCCGCCTCCACCATGGCGAAGCCCGCATTCATGAAGATAACGAGGATGGTGGCGATCAGCAACCAGAGATTGTTGGCCAGGAAGGCGGCGCTGATTTCCGGCGCAGCGGCCTCCATTGTTTCCTGGGCCTTGGCGGCAAGATTGAACAAGCCCAAGCCCATCAAGCTCAAGGGCACACAGGCCAACCAGGCCAGCCGGTTGAGAGAACCCTTCGTGATGAACTCAGTAAGCTGAGCGACACCGTTGTATAGGCTCTTCTGTGCCAACTGCTGGGCCGCAGTCATGCGCGGGCGATGCATTGCAAGCGTCATACAAAGAAAAAAGCACGTGCAAAGAGAAGAGTCGTCGGCGAATGTCGCCAACTCTTTTGCCACATTGCAAGCCTATAGAAAGAAGTTTTGTAGCTACTGCTACAAGATTCCACGTCATTTCCCTGGGACGGGGGTGTCAGGCTGACGATCCAGAACCGTTGCCAGGCCACACCAGTCCACGCCATCCGGTCGGTGGGAAAAGCGCGGTGCATACACCTCCACTCCGGCGGTGCGCGCCATGCGGAACAGCTTTCCATAGCGGGGATCGGCCCGGTCACCGGGGGCGAAGTCGGTGCAGTCGCTGCGATTCACACAGAACAGAAGCACGGCCCGGGCTGTGGGCAGCATGTCCATGAGGTCTTGCAGGTGCTTCTGGCCCCGGGTGGTCTCCGTATCGGGAAACAAGGCCACCGGCCCCTCGCTCCAGGTGGTGTTCTTGATCTCCACGTAGACAGGGCGCTCGCCCCCCTCCAGCAACAGGTCAATGCGGCTCTTCTTCTGGCGGCCGTAGGTCACCTCGCGGCGGATGGTTGCGTGGGCGCCAAGCTGGGGATCCAGCCTTCCCTGGCGAATCACCTGCTCCAGGAGGCGGTTGGGCAGGGCGGTGTTGATGCCCACCCACTCGGGCTGCCCCCCATGACCACAGACCTGAATCTGCTCCCAGGTCCAGGCCAGTTTGCGGTGGGGACTGGGGTCATGGCGGATGCGCACCGGGGATCCCACCTGACAGACGCCGGTCATGGGACCCGTATTGGGGCAATGGGCCGTCACCTCCGTCCCGTCGGTCAGCTGCACGTCCGCCAGAAAACGCCGATAGCGCCGCAGCAGGATCCCTTCGCTGAGGGGTGCAAAGGACAGCACTTGGCGCGACGTCTCCATCTCTGTCCGACTCATTCCTGGTCCCTTTGCGCACCTAACTATCCTGCCCCAGTGTCAGCCTCCCATGGTCCAACCCCCACCTGCGCGTTCCCTCGGCCAGATCGGGCTGATTGTCGGCGCCGCCACCAGCCTGAGCAAACTAGGTGGACTGGTGCGCCAGTTGGCTCTGGCGGCAGCCTTCGGCATTGGCCCGGCCTACGACGCCTATAACTACGCCTACGTGGTGCCCGGATTCCTGTTGATCCTGCTGGGGGGGATTAACGGACCCTTCCACAGCGCCATGGTCTCGGTGCTGGCCAAGAGAGACCGTCAACAGGCCCGACAACTGCTGGAGACCATCAACACCATGGTGGCCACGGTGCTCCTGCTGGTGACCGTGGCGCTGGTGTTGGGTGCCGACCTCGTGATTGACGTCACAGTGCCTGGGCTGGCCCTGGCGGGGAAGGAGACCACTCGCCAGTTGGCGGTGGTTCAGGTGCGGCTCATGGCGCCCCTGGCTTTGCTGGCCGGGCTGGTGGGTCTCGGCTTTGGCGCTCTCAATGCAGCGGATGCATTCTGGCTTCCTTCCCTCAGCCCCCTCCTTTCCAGTGGGGCGGTTCTGGCTGGGTTGGGCTGGCTGTGGTGGAGGCTGGGGGCAGATATGGGCGCCCCTGACCAGGCCCTGCTGGGGGGCATCGTTCTTGGTCTCTCCACCACGGTCGGCGGGCTCTTGCAGTGGCTGGTGCAACTGCCAGCCATGGGTCGCCTGGGGTTGGGCTGGCCACGGCTGCGCTGGCGTTGGCGGGATAGGGGGGTATGGGAGGTGCTGCGGGTCATGGGTCCTGCCACCTTGTCCTCGGGGATGCTCTACATCGCCGTCTTTACGGACCTGTTCTTCGCCTCTCTTCTGCCCCGGCAGGGGGTAGCTGCGGGGCTGACGTACGCCAATCTCCTGGTGCAAACCCCACTGGGCATTGTCTCCAGCATGGTGCTGTTGCCGTTGCTGCCGGCCCTGTCCCGTCTGGTGCGGGCCAGGGATGGCGAGGGCTTCCGCAGGCAACTGCGCTGGGGTCTCATGGTGAGCATTGCCGCCATGCTGCCCATGGGCGCCCTGCTCATGGTGCTAGCAGAACCACTGATCCGCACCATCTACGGCCATGGCGCCTTTGACAGCCAGGCAGCGGAACTGGTGGGCGCCCTGCTGGTGGCCTATGGACTAGGGATGCCCGCCTACCTGGCCAGGGACGTGTTGGTGCGGTCCTTCTATGCCTTGGAAGATGCCGTCACCCCCTTCCGGGTGTCAGCGGTGAGCATCGGTCTCAACGTTGTGCTGGATTGGGGTCTCACAGGGGGACCGACCCCGGCGGGACCGGTGCTGCCCTTCAGTTTTGGGGCGCCGGGGCTGGTGCTGGCCACCATGGGGGTGAACATGATCGCAGCCCTGGTGCTGATGATCCGCCTGAAAGCGCATGAGCTGTCGCTACCTTGGCGGCCGCTGCTGCGGGATGGCCTGGCGCTGCTGCTGGCCACAGGCGCGGGGAGCCTGGCGGCCGCGCTGACAAGTCGGTTGGTGGCCTGGCCACGGGGATTTGTGGGTGGGGTGTTGGAACTCCTTGTCTCCGCTGGTCTGGGTGTGGTGAGTTACGTCCTTCTGGCCCAGCACCTGCGGGTGGCGGAAGCGGAGGAACTTCTGCAACTGCTGCGCCGCCGCCTCAGGGGGTGCGCTGGCCCCGTCTCCGGCCCGGAAGCACGCTGACCGTTGCACATGAGCGTTGATGTTGCCGCTGACCGGGCCTCAGGGGATCACCTGTCGTTGCTCCCGCAATTTGAGGGAAACCTCCAGGCGACTTCCCATGAGTTCCATGCCCTCCACGGACAGGATCCTGGCCTCGATGCCAAAGGATTTGAAGGCCGTCTCCAATTCTTGAATCACGGCTTTCTCCACCTCCGCCTCATGGTCGAGAACCCGACCAATCAGGCGATCTCCCAGTGGCCCAATGCGCTTGCGCAGCACCTCGCGGGTATTGATGATCTCAATGACCAGCATGACGACCATGTCGTTGCCGTCCAACCCTATCGGCAACCCTGGCTCCTGGCTTCCGCGCCGGTCAACCGGGCTTGCCGACGGCGCCTCAGCGCAGCCGCCGCTGCACCACAATCGCCAGATGGACCAGCAGGGCCAGGAGCCACGCCAGGCTGAACCAGCCCAGGCGGGGCCAGGGATGTCGCAACAACTGCGTGAACCAGAGGCCGGAATTGAGGGCAGCGTAGAGGGCCCCGTGCAGGGCCAGGTTGACCCGCCGCTCCAGATCCTGATAGCGGGGATCCGTGGGGTCAGGCTCACCGA
Source organism: Candidatus Synechococcus spongiarum (assembly GCF_900047545.1). GTDB lineage: Bacteria > Cyanobacteriota > Cyanobacteriia > PCC-6307 > Cyanobiaceae > Synechococcus_B > Synechococcus_B spongiarum_C. Next base: position 3,321 of record NZ_FITM01000108.1, on the reverse strand, counting down.
GCCAACGTAAGGGCATGGCCAGGGCAACAAACAACGGCGTCTTCCATTGTTTCAAGACTTGCCCTCAGCCGTGGCGTCGCCCCGGACTTGACGACTGGAACCCGTTGGGTGCATAATGCATTGCTGCCGGGTTGCCGTCAGGCTCCTGGGCACCGCTGACGGCTGGGCTTGTAGCTCAGTGGATCAGAGCACCTGACTACGGATCAGGGTGTCGGGAGTTCGAATCTCTCCAGGCCCGTTCAGCCCTCCCTGGCCGCCCCCACAGGCGGCTTCGGTGTCTTCAGGGGTGCGGTGGGATTTCCATGTTTCCTACCATCGGCAGAGCACCCCATGGAAAGCCTTGTTGAGCCCGACCACGAGCGTCGTCCGTAACCGCCCACTGCTGGAGAGTGATCCGAACCTGGCCCACCTCATTGGCCAGGAGGAGCGCCGCCAGCAGGACCACATTGAACTGATCGCCAGCGAGAACTTCGCCTCCAGGGCTGTGATGGAGGCCCAGGGAACAGTCCTCACCAACAAGTACGCGGAGGGGTTGCCCGGGAAGCGCTATTATGGCGGTTGTGAGCACATCGACGCTGTGGAGTCCCTGGCCATCAGCCGGGCCAAGCGGCTTTTCAAGGCGGAGTGGGCCAACGTGCAGCCCCACAGCGGCGCCCAGGCCAATTTCGCGGTGCTGCTGGCACTGCTCAAGCCGGGGGACACCATCCTGGCCCTGGACCTGTCCCATGGCGGCCACCTGACCCACGGTTCACCGGTGAATGTTTCCGGTAAATGGTTCCGGGCTGTGCATTACGGCGTGGATCCGCACACTGAGCGCCTCGACTTTGCCGCCATTCGGCGACTGGCCCTGGAGTGCAAACCCCAACTCATCATTTGCGGCTTCTCGGCCTATCCCCGCGTCATCGATTTTGCTGCCTTCCGGGCCATTGCCGATGAAGTGGGGGCCTGGCTCCTGGCCGATATGGCCCACATTGCCGGGCTGGTGGCGGCGGCGGTCCACCCAAGCCCGCTGCCCCACTGCCATGTGGTGACCACCACCACCCACAAAACCCTGCGGGGTCCCCGGGGAGGCCTGATCCTGTGCAACGATCCGGATCGGGGCAAGTTGCTGGATAAGGCTGTGTTCCCGGGTTGTCAGGGGGGACCGCTGGAGCACGTGATCGCCGCCAAAGCCGCGGCCCTGGGAGAGGCTCTGGATCCAGGCTTCCGCCGCTACGCCCAACAGGTGGTGACCAATGCACAGGCCATGGCCCAGCGTCTGCAGGAGCGTGGCCTACGGTTGGTGTCAGGGGGAACGGACAACCATCTGATACTGGTGGACGTGCGCTCCCTGGGCATGACCGGGAAACGGGCCGATGCCTTGATCAGCGAGATGAACATGGCCGTCAATAAAAACACTATCCCCTTTGATCCTGAATCCCCCTTTGTCACCAGCGGGATCCGCCTGGGTACCGCCGCCATGACGACACGGGGTTTTGGTGCGGAAGCGTTCCAACAGGTGGCGGAGGTGATTGCGGATCGCCTCCGGAACCCGGACAGTGAAGAGGTGCTCCACCGTTGCCGCCGGCGCGTGGAGGAACTGTGTCGTCGTTTTCCGTTGTAAGTCCTGTGCCCATGGTCTCTCCCAGCGCTGCCAACCCCTGGAGTTTCAGCCTGTTGGTGTTCGGCCTTTCCATGCTGATCACCACCTTGCTGGCGCCAGTTGTGCGGGTGGTGGGGTTGCAGTTTGGCCTCACTGACCGGCCCGATACCCGCAAGCAGCACAAAACACCCATCGTGCGCATCGGGGGCATCGCCATGGTGCTGGGATTTACGCTGGCCCTCGCCGTGACCTGGGCCTGCGGGGCCTTTGGCGTCCTGCCCAGGAATCAGGAGATGCTCATCTGGGCAGCCATCTGGGGATCCCTGGCGTTTTTCTGCATCGGCCTGGCCGACGATCTGCTCTCGTTGCCTCCCCTACCCCGGCTCTCCACGCAGTTTCTGGTGGCAACGGTGGTGTGGGAAGCGGGCATCCGCATCACCGCCGTGAACCTGCATCTGGGGGGCCAAGTACTGCAATTCTCCACGGGTTTCAGTTTGCTGGTGACGGTGTTGTGGCTGGTGGGCATCACCAACGCCATCAACTGGATTGACGGTCTGGACGGTTTGGCGGCAGGGGTGGGTGGCATCGCGGCGGTGGGCCTCACGGTTGTCACCTTCTGTGTGAACGACCAGGTGGCCCTGGCTCCCACCCTGCTGGCCGCCGCCCTGGCGGGAACCTGCCTGGGATTTTTGCGCCATAACCTGAACCCGGCCCAGATTTTCATGGGGGACGGGGGGTCCTATTTTCTCGGTTTTGCCTTGGCCTCCATCAGCATCATTGGGCCAGCCAAGGAGTTCACCGGGGTTAGCCTGCTGTTGCCCCTGATGATTCTCTTCCTGCCCCTGGCGGACATGTCCACCGTGGTGATGGGCCGGCTGCGGTCGGGTTGCTCCCCCTTCTACCCGGATCGACGTCATCTGCATCACCGGTTGCTACGGGCAGGGTTCAGCCACCGGCACACCGTCTTTCTGATCTATGCCGTCACCCAGTGGTTGGCCTGCCTGGCCCTGGTGGTGGCCAACGTGGGTAACCGCTTCCTCTGGCTGAGCCTGGCAACAGCCCTGCTCATCTGGCTGCTCCTGCGCAGTGGCCGGACCCAGGCGACGCCCCGGAGCCGTGGTGAAGACTCCAGGAATCGGGTGGCGGCCCATGGCGCCACAGCTCAACCCGCCAAGACGTTTGTGTCCCAACGCAACCCGGCCCATGGCCCCTGATCGGGACCACCCCCGGGAAGGGGCGGAGCTGCTCTGCATCGGTAGCGAACTGCTGCTGGGCAACATCCTCAACAGCAATGCCCGCTGGCTGGCGGAGGCCTTGGCGGCCCTGGGCATTCCTCATTTTCGCCAGACGGTGGTGGGGGACAACAGCCAACGGCTGCAGGAGGCGGTGCGGGAGGCAAGTGGCCGCTGTCAGTTGCTCATGACCACCGGTGGCCTGGGTCCCACCAGTGATGATCTCACCACCCAGGCCATTGCCGATTGCTTTGGTCAATCCTTGGAGTTGCGAGAGGACGTGCTGGCCACCATCACGGCCCGCTACAAGGCTAGAGGGCAGCCGATCCCCGCCAGCAACCGCAAGCAGGCCCTGCTGCCCAAGGGCGCCACGGTCATCCCCAATCCCACCGGCACCGCGCCGGGCATGATCTGGGAGCCGCGGCCGGGCTTTGTGATTCTCACCTTCCCCGGTGTGCCCGCTGAACTCCACGCCATGTGGCGGCAAACCGCCGTGCCCTGGCTGCG
>NZ_FITM01000111.1 GCF_900047545.1 Candidatus Synechococcus spongiarum | reverse complement strand
ACTTATTACCACCAGACAACATATGCGCACCGGAGGACTTTGCGCTCACAACTCTGGGTAGTAACAAGGAGAGTGGCTGGGCTAGTTTGTTTGGTGCTAGCGTTATCCTAGGAAACATTCATCAGTTTTATCAAAGCAATAAAAGCGGTCAGAGTAACTTGTCAGCCTTGATGAATGGGCCGAAATTTGCGCTATTTAATGATGAAGCTCACAACTCTCCTGCTCTGGAATATGAGGAAACTCTCATGCGAATGCGCGAAAAGATTGCCCTGCGCGTAGATACAACAGCAACACCAGATCGTGCTGATGGGCAAACGCCAGACAGTCATATGATTTTTGAGTACGGCATCAATGACGCATTATGTGATAGAATTATTAAAACGCCGATTGTCTATCAACCAGATATTGAAAGTGTACAACTGACTTATACAGATGCCCGTACTGGTAAGCAGCGTAAGGTGGAAGAGATTGACTGGGAAGAAGTCGACCGACTCGGACTTAACGCGACACAATGGGTCACAGATGACAAGCCCATGCGCCAGCAGATGGCCATTGCCCTTCGCCGCCTTCAGGAGCAGGAGTGCAGAGCTAAGGGACGCTATCAACCATTGCTCTTTATTGTGGCCGTGTGTAAGGCTGACGCTGAAAAGGCAAGGTTCATGCTAGCCTCTGTCTTCCAAATAAAGACGCTGCTGATCACCGAAGACAGTGACGAGGCGGATCGTGAGAAAGCACGTGAACTGGGACGACAGAAAAGAGCCGGGAAACCCTACAAAGCCGTGATTAGTGTGCTCATGTTACGGGAGGGGTGGGATGTTCCAGAAGTGGGAGTCATCTTGCTGCTGCGCAAGTTCAGTAGCTCAGTTTATGGGCAGCAGGTGGTTGGGCGTGGTTTGCGCCGGGTACGGAAAAAGGGCGTTGGGGCCGAGGAACCTCAGATCTGCGCTGTCGTGGATCATCCCAAGCTGGAGCACGACTGGTTGTGGTCCATTTTCGACGCCAAGAAACGAACGCAGGTTTCCGTTGACGATGAATTTGACGAGACCGAGGATCTGCCAGAACCCCCGCCAAAGCAGGAACTTGTGCGGCCAGACTTGGTGATCGATGTTCCAGATCCATCATTTACAGACGAAGGTGAGTTTGACCTGGGCTACATTCCTCCTTCGCCGGAGCCATGCCAAGACTGGCAAGAGGTGCTGGCTGGAATTGAGTACGATCCTGTGGCAACCGAAATCACTGCGGTGAACATTACCGGAGTGGTCAGTCAGGAGTTGAATGTAGAGGGATGGAAAACCGTTCATGCCGCACCTGCTGAGGCAGCTAGTGACGACCTGCCTCTCCGTATCTCGGATGGAAGCAGACGGGAGGCGGTGAAGGATGGTTTGCTTCGCATGGCTGAAGACATGGCTGTCGTGGCTGGATATGCCGCCATGCGCAAGGACCGGGTTTACACCGCCCTATTGCATCATGTACGTGCTAAGTTTCTTAACGGCTCTTCCCTTGGTCTGGCAGAACGTGCGGAGCTAGATTTCGCTTACAAGATGCTTGACCAGGTCAAGACAAAAGTCTCGGCTGTCCCTGGCCTTGTCGCTGGAATCATTGAGCATGGCCATTAGCTTTCGCGGAACGTACCCGGCCCCCAAGAAGAGCCCTTGGAGCTTTGAGAAGTACGACAGCGACCTGGAGCGGCGCATGATGGACCGCCTGGAGCAGGATCCCCATGTGGCCAAGTGGATGAAGCGGCATGGCATCACCATCCCCTGGATTGATGCCCAGAAGCACCAGCGTAAGTACCATCCTGATTTTCTTGTGGAGTACGAAGACGGTAGAAAAGCCTTGATTGAAGTCAAAGGCTCCAATCAGATGGGCTCTAACCATGTGCAGCGGAAACGTAAGGCGGCAGAGCTTTGGTGCAAGCAGCGGGGCATGGAGTATCAGCTAGCAACGTTTCCCTGAGCAAGGTCACTGACCTTGCCACAGAGGAGGGCGGCGTAACGTATCACTGTGCTGAACAGCATCAGTTTGCCCACCAGCCTTCAGAACCCCTCTCACCCCTCCATATCCCCCACGTCCTTTAGCGCCGCCGCCGTCAGCACCTCATGGCCGGTGGCGGTGACTGCCACGTCGTCTTCGATGCGGATGCCGATCCCTTGCCAGTGGTCGGGGATGGGGGGTTGTCCTTCCGGGACGGGTAGCCGGTTGCTGAGGTAGAGGCCCGGTTCCACGGTGAGCACCATGCCAGGCTCCAGGGCGGTGTGGTGATCCCCCAGGCGGGATGCCCCCACGTCGTGGACGTCCAGCCCCAGCCAGTGGCCGGTGCGGTGGGGATAGAGGTGGCGATAGCCATGGCTGGTGAGGATGGCGTCCCGGTTCCCCTGCAGAAGGCCCAGCTCCAGCAGCCCGTCCACCAGCACCTCCACGGCGGCGTTATGCACCTTGGCGGAACTGCTCCCCGGCTGGACGGCGGCAATGGCCTGGCGCTGGGCGGTGAGCACCAGTTCGTAGAGATCCCGCTGCTCACCGCTGAATTGGCCGTTGATGGGGAAGGTGCGGGTGATGTCGGCGTTGTAGTAGTCCGTCAGGCTGCAGCCGGCATCAATGAGCAGCAGGTCCCCGTCCCGGAGCGGATCCTGGTTGTTCGTGTAGTGGAGGATGCAGGCGTTGTCTCCCCCCGCCACGATGGAGGGGTAAGCGGGCTGCCGTGCCCCGGCGCTGCGGAAGTGGCCCTCCAGCAGGGCCTCGATCTGGTATTCCCCCATCCCGACCCGGACGGCCTGCCGGGCCTGTTCATGGGCAGCGCAACTGATGCGGGCGGCTTTCCTCATGCGCTCCAGTTCCCCGGGCTCCTTGCGCAGCCGCATGGCGTGGATGCTGGCGCTCACGTCAAAGAGGCTGGCGCTGGGTCCCCCGCGCCGCTGACCCCGCTCCAGTTGTTGGGCCCAGACCCTCAACACCAGCGGTTCCACGTGGGGATGGTGGCCGACGCGGAAGCCGATGCGTTGAGCGCCCTGGAGATAGCCGTCCAGCTGTTCGGCCAGCTCCCCCAGGGGATGGGCCACCTCGGCGCCGAAGTGCTCCATGGCGCCTTCGGTGCCCCAGCGCTGGCCGTTCCACACTTCAGCGGTGGGATCCCGTGGTTCCACAAACAACACAAAACGGGGATCCCGAGCGCCGCCGGTGCCGTGGCCACGGAGCACCGCCACGGCATTGGCCTCGTCCAGGCCGCAGAGGTAGAAGAAATCGCTGTCCTGGCGGAAGCGATGGTGAACGTCGGCGTGGTGGGTCACCAGGTGGGCGGCGGGCAGCACCACCGCGGCATCCTCCAGGCTGGCCAGGAGGCGCTGGCGGCGTTGGGCATGGACGGAATGGTCCGGACGGGAATTCACGGTGGGCAGGGGGGAAGGGAAACGGTTAAATAAAAGTGTGGTTCAGGTGCAGTTTGACCAAATTTGATTCATTTGCGGGGAGGTCGGAAGAGGGGATGGGCAGCCCCAGGTGGCGACGGTGAATGCCCTGAGCGGACTTCTCCTGATGGCGGTGGCGCTCCTGCTGGGGTCTGCCTTCTGCTCCGGCAGCGAAGCAGCCATTATGACCACCACCCCCCTCCAGGTGCAGGACCTCTGCCGCCGTGGCGTACCTGGAGCCAACAGCCTCAAACGCCTGCGGCTTCAACTGGGGCGGACGCTGGCGGCTGTGGTGGTGATTAACAACATGTTCAATACTTTTGGCAGCATCATGCTGGGCAGCTTTGCCAGTTGGATCATTGTGGAGCAACTGGCCTTGCCGAACCAGTGGTTGGCCGTCTTTTCCACCCTGTTCACGTTGTTGGTGATTGTGGTGGGGGAAATCGTGCCCAAGGCCCTGGGGGCCCGCTTCAATGTGCAGGTATCCCTGGTGGTTGCCCCCATCCTGCTGCGGTTGACCCGGCTGTTGCTGCCGCTGGTGTGGATTCTGGAGCGTCTGGTGCCGGCCCTGACGGCCCAAAGCACCCACATCACCGACGAGGCGGAAATCCGCCTGCTGACTCGCCTGGGACACCAGCAGGGCCGCATTGAAGCCGACGAAGCGGCCATGATCGGCAAGGTGTTCCAACTCAACGACCTGCGGGCCAGTGAACTGATGATGCCCCGGGTGGCGGCCCCCACCCTGGCGGGTTCAGCTCGGCTGGCCAGTGTGGAAGCCCTCCTGTTAGAGCGCGATGACCCCTGGTGGGTAATTCTGGGGGAGGAGGTGGACCACGTGCTGGGGGTGGCCAGCCGGGAGGCGTTGCTGGCGGCGCTGGTGCAGGGCCGTGGGGAGTGTTCCCTGGCGGTGCTCAGCGAACCGGTGGTGTTTGTCCCGGAAATGATCCGTGCCGACCAGTTGTTGATGGACTTCCGTCACCACAGCAACCGGGTGCGGGTGGTGGTGGACGAGTTTGGCGGGTTTGCCGGCGTGATTGGCGCCGATGCGGTCCTGACCTGGCTGGCTGGCTGGCGCCCCCTGCCCCAATCCCAGCCCCGGTGACCATGACCATGACCGTGGCGAACGCTGATGGCGCTGTGGCGGACCGGGTGCTGGCCCTGCTGCTGCACTGGCGCCAGCGGCTGGGGCTCTCCCCACGGGAGCAAACTCGCCTGGGACCCCACCTGCGGGCGGTGGATCACCAGTTGCAACGCCTGGCCCGGCGTCGCCCTCGCCTGGTGGTGTTCGGTCGGGTCGGGGTGGGCAAATCCAGTGTGCTCAATGCCCTGCTGAGGTCACCATGCTTTGCCGTGGACGTGGCCCATGGCTGCACGCGCCAGCAGCAACAGGCCGTGTGGGTTCCCCCCGCCTCCATCCCCGGCCTACAGGCTGTGGACCTAGTGGACACGCCGGGGTTGGACGAGATCCAGGCGGCCGCCCGGGGGCGTCTGGCCCGCCGTCTGGCCCTGGGTGCCGATCTGGTGCTGCTGGTGCTCGGCGGGGACATTTCCGCCCCGGAGGCCACGGCGTTGACGGAGTTGCGCCGCTGTGGCAAGCCCGTGCTGCTGGTGCTGAACCGTGCCGACACTTGGACAACGACGGAACGCCGCCAGTTAGTGGCTGCTATCAGTGGTCGGGTGCGGCAGTTGCTGGGGGACGGGGTGATGCAGACCAACCCCCTGGTGATTGCCGCGGCGCCCCGCCAACCGCAACAACTTCCCGACGGCAGGATCCGCAGCGAGGCGGCGCTCCCCCAGGTGCAGCCCCTCCAGGAGGCCTTGCTGCACCTGTGGCAGTCCGATGGGGTCCGCCTCCTGGCCCTCAACAGCCTGCAAGCTGCGGGCCGCTTCCAGCGGCTGCTCACGCGCTGCCGCCTCCAGCAGCGCCGCGCCCGGGCTCAACAGTTGATTGGCCGCTATGCCGCCGTCAAGGCAGCGGGACTGGCCATGAATCCGGTCATGCTGGTGGATCTGGCGGGCGCCGCCACAGCCGATACGGGCTTGATTGTGCAACTGGCCGATCTGTACGGCGTTCCCCTCCCTGGGTCTGGTCCCCAGCGGCAGGCCCTGCTGCAACAACTAGGCACCAATCTGCTGTGGGTGGGTGGCGCCCAGTTGGGCCTGCAAGGGGCTTTGGGTCTCGTGAAACACCTGCTGCTGGCGGCAGCGCCGTTCACGGCGGGCCTCAGCCTGGCCCCCGCCGGTCCTGTGGCTGTCGCCCAGGCTACCCTTGCGATCCACACCACCCGCCTCCTGGGGCGGCTGACGGCCCATAAGCTGGTGACAGGAGAAGCCTTGCGCCTGTCCCCATCGGCCATCATGGCGCAACACCTCATCCGGCAACAGGGTCCCCGCGCCCCGTGGTTGTGCTGGACCCAGACCGAAGAGTTCCGTATCCAGCCCTTCGCACGGCAAGACGCGGCCCTGCTGCCATGAGTAGCCGGTTGCCCGCCGCCGCCATGGCCCTCTTCGGCACCAGTGCCGATCCGCCCACCATTGGTCACCAGGCCATTCTGGCCGGCCTGGGCCAGCGCTACCCCATGGTGGCCACCTGGGCCAGCGACAATCCGTTGAAACGCCATGGCGCACCCCTGGTGGTCCGCCGCCAGTTGCTCCAGGCGGTTGTGGACGGCCTCAAGGCCCGGATGCCTCAGGGGCGCCGCCTGGAGTTGCGGCAGGATTTCAGCAGTCGCCGCGCCCTGGACAGTGTCCAGGCGGCCCGCACCTGTTGTCCCACGGCCCGCCTGCTGTTCGTGGTGGGGGTGGATCTGCTGCCCCAGATTTCCAACTGGTACAGGGCCTCCGAGCTGCTGCGCTGCTGTTGCCTGGCGGTGGTACCACGGCACAACTGGCCCCGCCAGGAGCAGGCCATGGCCCGGCTTCAGGCCAGCGGCGCCCAGCTTGAGGTGCTGCCGCTGCGCATCCCGCCCGTCGCCAGCTCCCAGGTCCGCCAACGGCCCGATCCTGCCCTGGTGCCGAAGGAGGTATTGCCCATGCTGGTGTCCCGGAATCTCTACGGATTCACCGGCCATGGTGCCCGGCAGTCTCCAAAGGGAACGTGACCATGACGCTGAACCTCTGCATCGGCCTGGCGCAACTCAATCCTCTTGTGGGTGACCTGGAGGGCAATAGCCGTCAGGTGCTGGTGGCGGCCCGACAGGCCGCTGCGGCTGGCGTTCAAGTGCTGGTGACGCCGGAACTGGCGCTCTGGGGGTATCCCCCCCGGGATCTGCTGCTGTTGCCCAGTGTGTTGCGGCGGCAGCAGCAGGTGCTGGACGCCCTGGCCCAGGCCTTGCCGGAGACCCTCCGGGTGCTGGTGGGGGTAGTGGCCCCCTTGGCGGACGGGGAGGGCTGCCCCCTCCACAACGGCGCCGCCCTGGTGGGGGACGGCGGCTGGCGGGTGGTGGCGGCCAAGCGACTCCTCCCCGGCTACGACGTGTTCGACGAGCGGCGCTATTTTCGTCCGGGCAGCCGGCCCTGCCTGGTGGAGATGTCCCTGGCGGGGCGTCCCCTGCGGTTGGCCGTCACCATCTGTGAAGACCTCTGGGGCGATCCTCGGCGCCTCCGTCAGCCCACCTACGACTGTGACCCCGTTGCCGAGTTGGCACCCCTGGCGCCGGATGTGATGGTGAATCTCTCCGCCTCCCCCTTTGCGGTGGGCAAGCAGGCGCTGCGCCGAGAGTTGGCCACCGCTGCCGCGGCCCGGCTGGGGTGTCCGGTGGTGTACGTGAACCAAGTGGGGGGCAACGATGAACTGGTGTTTGACGGCCACAGCTTTGTGGTGGATCCCCATGGCAACCTCGCCTTGCAGTTGCCCGCAACCTGTCCGGCCACCCGTTGGCTTCACTTGACGTTGCCCCACGGTCCGATGGTGCAACTCGCCGGGTCCCCCGTGTCCGCCCCGTCCCCCCAGGAGGAGTTGTGGAAGGTGTTGGTGTTGGGGCTGGGGGACTACGCCCGCAAGTGCGGTTTTCGTCGTGCCGTGTTGGGGCTCAGTGGCGGCGTGGATTCCGCCCTTGTGGCCTGTCTGGCCGCCGCCGCCCTTGGCCCCCGGCAGGTGTGCGGTCTGCTGATGCCTTCGTCCTTCAGTTCCCCCGGCTCCGTTATCGATGCCCGGGTACTGGCCCAACTGCTGGGCATGG
>NZ_FITM01000156.1 GCF_900047545.1 Candidatus Synechococcus spongiarum | reverse complement strand
ATCTTCTCGCTATGGGCCCTGATCCTAGGGTCAGGACCCATAAGGTGAAGGCGGACAGGCCGTCCTTCCCTGTTGCACACCACAGGTCGCTTGCTGGTCAGTCCCGCCGTAACGGAATGGCATTCCTTGGGCGCATGGACAGCGGCTTAACGCCGTGCCCCCGTCGTGAACTGCAACCTGGCCTGTAACACAGGCCTGGACCCGGCTCCCCCCAAGGCTCGCCCCACACTGACCAGGTGCTGCCGTTCAGAATCAATTTGCATCAAGCTCCTCCCCTCCGGACCATGCCCACCATCCACTTCCTACGAGAGCAGTTGGACGTTGATTGCCCTACTGGCATCATCCTGAGGGACGCGGCCTTGGATGCCGGCGTAGAGCTCTACGGCCTCAAGGGCAAGCTGGGCAACTGCGGTGGCTGCGGTCAGTGCAGCACATGCTTTGTGGCCGTGGCCGGCCAGGGGGAGGACACTTGTCTCACCCCACGGACAGCACCGGAGCAACGCTTTCTCAAGAAACGGCCCCCAAGCTGGCGCCTCGCCTGCCAAGCCGTGATTCGGGATTCCCTGGTGGTGGTGACCCGTCCCCAGGCTGGTTGGCCTGGTGGTGACGAGGCCCTGGCTGCTGCTGCAAGTGCCATGCCCGCGGATGCCACGCCCATAGATGTTATGCCTGTGGATGTCGTGTCCAGTCCCCAGGACGGCGCCCACCAGGACAGGCAGGATGATGGCGATGGGCAAGACGGTGGGGACGAGGTTGAGACCGGGGAGCGGTGATTGGGGGCTTGCTTAACAAACCGCAAAGCCATGGCCCACTGGCCCTCTGCCCGTGGGCGGAAGTGATAGGCTTAGCTTGCTCTATTCTGCCGTTCCTGGATGGAAACGAATCCCCTGGGTTTCATCACCAGCCTTCTATTCGTCCTGGTGCCGGCCCTATTTCTCGTCATTCTTTACATCCAGACCAACAAGGCACAGACCTGAGCCCGGGCCCCACCGCTCTGGTCACCCCAGCCTGGATGTGCCGTGGGTCCCTATGCGCAGGACGGCCAGGCCGATAATGTTCTGCCGTGCCGTGTTCCCCATGTGGTGGCTACCCATGGACAGGGCCGAAAGGCCGTGCAACTTGAAGTGTCCTGGCGCGGCTTCTTCTCCCAGCAGCTTGACGATGGTCCCCAACCGCTGATGGCGGACGACGACAATCACTCCAGGAGAAAGACCGTGATCAGCTGACAGCCGACGAAACAGGACGAAATCCCCGTCCTCCAGCGCTGGAACCATGCTGAGCCCGGACACACGAACGATCCCGAAGCCCAGCAGGGCGCCAATGCCTTGAATCAGGTGGATCAAAGCACCGGATAGACCACCTCAAGGCTGGGTGGATACGGGCAGGTTTTTCTGGTGGTCTTGATGCCCTTGGTGGCCCAGAACATCTCGGCAAACTGGTTGACCGCGTCCACCAGTGCTTCCCCGTCAGCGCGGTTGACGCCTTGCTTGCAGGCGCCACCCAGTAGCATGATCTTGTGAACCACACTGCTGGCATCCGGGAACGCTTCAAATTGGGGCGTCTTGAAATAGTCACCCCAGATGATCCGCACCTCATGCTTCACCTTCTCCGCTTCCTCTTCCTTGCGCACGACGCAGCGGGCAAGATTGTTGCGGGTGGCCAGGGATGCCATGGCATCCCCTTCGGACTTCTCTTTCATGATGTCCATCAGGCGCACAACCGACAGGGCTGCGATCAAGGCCGTGGAAGGATCATAGATCTTGCATGGGATGTCGCAATGGGCTTCAGCCCGTGGGAATGGATGGATGGTGTCCAGAGACTGCAGAAGACTGTGAAGCATGGGTTCCTTCCTGGCCAGGTTCATTCTGTTGATACGAGATCGTTGCTGGCGAGACGAACGCGACGACCTGGGAACAGATGTTATCAGGTTGTTATCAGGCTTTAAGAGCCAAGCTGGCGGTCGCTCCCCAACCGAGCTGCCGCCACGGCCATCCACAGAGTCCCTGCAGGCCAATGCCACTCCGATAACCCCAGGTGGGCCGCCACAATGGAGACTTGACCCTCCCAACATTGTCCATGGTCGCCCCGCTGGCAAAACTGACGTACCAGGTGCTGCAAAAAGGTAAGGGGGCCTTCGGTCTTGCCCACAAGGAAATCAGCCTCCGCCTGCTGAAGACCATGGCCCCCGATGCCGTAGTCAAAACCCTGCCCCTGGAGCCCGGCACCATGCAAGCTCTCCGTCACGCCATGGATGCTCTGCTGGAGCGGGATTGGCAGGACGGGGAAGACGGAATCTATCCCACGGAACTGTTGTTTTCCAGCCCCTGGAAGGACTGGGCCGCCCGATATCCCCTCCTCTGGCTGGATAGCCCGGCCATGTGGGATCGCCTGCGACGGCGGGATTTTCGCGACCTGCCCAGGACCGTCAACCACCGGCATTACCCCGCCTACTACCTGCGGAATTTTCATAACCAGACGGATGGGTACCTGAGTGACTACTCGGCGGCCCTCTACGACTTGCAGGTGGAGATTTTGTTCAACGGGGCTGCGGACCCCATGCGACGGCGCCTGCTGCGACCCTTGAAGCAGACATTGCCCCGCATGGGAACTGGCGAGGCTCCGTCTCAGCCGCTGCGCATTCTGGATCTGGCCACCGGCACCGGTCGCACCATGCACCAACTGCGGGCTGCATTTCCAGAGGCTCAGCTTGTGGGCTGTGATCTATCCGAGGCCTATCTCCGCCAGGCGGGGCGCTGGCTGGCAGAACAGCCGCGGGAGCTGCCCCAGCTTGTCCAAGCCAACGTGGAAGCCGTTCCCTTTGTGGACAGTTGGTTTGATGCCGTCACCTGTGTGTTCCTACTCCATGAACTGCCGCGCCCGGCCCGGGACAATTGCATGAAGCAAGCCTTCCGTCTCCTCAAGCCCGGCGGTGTTCTGGCGGTTCTGGACTCCGTCCAGCCCAAGGATTCTCCACAATTCAAGGTGCTCTCGGAAAACTTCTGTCGCATGTACCACGAGCCCTTCTACAGAGATTACATGGTTGACGACATCGAAACCCGCCTGGAGCAAGCCGGCTTCACGTTACTGCCCAGCGAGACCCATTTCCTCTCGCGCCTGTGGCTGGCGCGGAAGCCTGCTTGAAACCTTAAAGGTGATACAGTCAAGATCACCACGGAGGAATTGACGGCAAAGGAAGAGGCTGCATTCTGGGATGGCACTGCCAAGCACCATGCTGCTTAACTCATTAATGATATGGCATCCTACGAGTTCAGGCTACAACACACTCGCTCCTATCTGAAACCACAGCACAAGGTTCTTAAAATCGGTGCCGCTGCGGGATCTACTGCCCTCCTGTTTGCATCGTCAGTTGCCCACATTACAGCCACCAATCTCTTCGCTGAGATAATTAAACTTGGCCAGGAAAAGGCTGTAGAGTAGGACGTACACAACATTGACTTCCTTAGAGGCGGCGCTGCCACTGGAGAAGGTCTGCCCGACGATACAGACCATGACGCCCTCCTGCCGCCCTGGCTGCAGCCGTTGCGACACGGCCGCTGCCGCCTGGGCGGTGACGGTGCGGCCGGAAGTGGGC
>NZ_FITM01000112.1 GCF_900047545.1 Candidatus Synechococcus spongiarum | reverse complement strand
TATTGGCAATCTCCAGATCCACGGTCATGGAACCATGGTGGTCCACAGCCTGCTGCAGAGCGGGGTCCGTCAACAGCTCATCCAACAGGATTGGCCCGTTGTCATGGGCCCGGTCATCATGCTTGCGCCAGTTGTGGTCATGGGCTTGGGGCATGGGTTTCAGCAGGCTGCCCATGTCCACCCCGCTGGTTTTGTGCAGGGCTACGTTGCGGGTGGCCAGCAGATCCACGCGGCCAATCAGGTCATCCATGGACCGCAGGCCCAGGCGGCTGATGAGCTGGCGCACCTCCTCCGCCACGTAGACGAAGAAGTTGACCACCTGCTCGGGCAACCCCACGAACCGGCGCCGCAGGGCTTCCTTCTGAGTGGCCACACCAACAGGGCACTTATTGGTATGGCACACCCGGGCCATGATGCAGCCCTCGGCAATCATGGCCACCGAGCCGAATCCAAACTCCTCAGCCCCCAGCAGGGCGGCAATCACCACGTCCCAACCAGTCTTCAGGCCACCGTCAGTCCGCAGGATCACCCGCTGGCGCAAACCGTTGTCCAGCAAGCAGCGGTGGACCTCCGCCAGACCTAGTTCCCAGGGAACACCGGCATGCTTGATGGAGCTGAGGGGTGAAGCGCCGGTGCCGCCGTCATGGCCGGAGATCTGAATTACGTCGGCGCTGGCCTTGGCCACCCCGGCGGCAATGGTGCCAATGCCAATTTCCGCCACCAGCTTGACCGACACCTTGGCGGCAGGATGAACTTGGTGCAGGTCGTGAATAAGCTGGGCCAGATCCTCGATGGAGTAGATGTCGTGGTGGGGCGGGGGCGAGATGAGAGGCACCCCAGGCTTGCTGTTGCGTAGCCCGGCAATGTAGGTATCCACCTTGGTGCCAGGAAGCTGGCCCCCCTCCCCGGGCTTTGCCCCCTGGGCCACCTTGATTTCCAACTGTTGCCCCGAGCGCAGATAGGCCGGCGTCACGCCAAAACGCCCGGACGCCACCTGTTTGATGGCGGAGCAGGCCGTGTCGCCAGGGCGCAGGCCCCGCAGGTGGGGCAGCGTGGGGGAGTGACCTGTCTCGTCCACGTCGGTGATGGCCCCATAGCGCACCGGGTCTTCCCCGCCTTCACCACTGTTGCTCTTGCCGCCAATGCGGTTGAGGGCAATGGCCAGGGTTTCATGGGCCTCACGGGAGAGGGCCCCCAGGCTCATGCCGCCGGTGCAGAAGCGCCGGCAGATATCGGCAACACTTTCCACCTCCTCCAGAGGGGTTGGAGATTGGGCGACACGGAACTCCAGAAGGTCCCGCAGGGTAGTGGGGGGACGCTGCTCCAGCAGGTGCTGGTACGTGGCGAAGTGGTCATAGCCCGGCCCCTGGGCCAGGGCCTTGTGGAGCATCTTGGCCATCTCCGGACTGTTGAGGTGATACTCGGCCCCGGTGCGGTATTGCACAAAGCCCATGAACTCCAGCTTGCTGCGGCTCAACTCCGGGAAGGCCTTGCTGTGGAAGGCCAGGGTCTCACTGGCCAACTCTGCAAAGGCAAGGCCTGCCACACGGCTGGTGGTGCCACGGAAGGCCGTAGCAATCAAGTCCGCCCCAATGCCCACGGCTTCAAAGATCTGGGCGCCGTGATAACTGGACAACAGGGAGATGCCGATTTTGGAGAGGATTTTCCGCAGCCCCGCCTCCAGCGCATGGCGCACGTTGGCCTGGGCCTGGGCCGTATCCATAGGGGGCAGCTTGCCCCGCTCAATGAGCTTGACGGCGCGGGGATGGTTGCGCCAGTGGCGGGTGGTCTCCCACGTGAGCCACGGGCAAACGGCACTAGCGCCATAGCCAATCAGGCAAGCTAGGTGATGAGTGGTCCAACATTGCGCCGTCTCCACCACCAGGGAGGCCCGCAGTCGCAAGCCGGCGCCAATCAGGTGGTGGTGGACGGCGCCTGTGGCCAGCAACGGCGGCATGATGCTGTGCATGGGGCCGAGGCCACCATCCTGACGATCCGAGAGGACGAGAATCTCCGCACCGCGCCGCACCGCCTGCTCCGCTTGCTGGCAGAGTTGCTGCACGGCCTCCTGCAGGCCGTCGGGACCCGTGGCAACGGTAAACAAGGTGCTGAGATGGTGGCAGCTCCAGTCCGATGCCCGCAACCGGCTCAACTCAGCCTCGTTGAGCAAAGGGGAGGGGAGATCCAGGCGGCGCGCCCCCTGGGCCGATGGCTCCAGTGCCGATCCACGGGGACCCAGGTGAACCGCAAGGCTCATCACCAGCTCTTCCCGCAGGGGGTCAATGGGGGGATTGGTGACCTGGGCAAACCGCTGCTTGAAGTAGTCGTACAGCAGGTGGGGCTTGCTGGAGAGAACGGCCAGGGGGATGTCGTCGCCCATGCAGAAGGTGGGCTCTTTCCTCTTACCGGCCATGTCCTCGATAATGAGGTCCAAATCCTCGGCGGTGAAGCCAACGGCAGTCTGCAATTGCAGCAATTCCAAGGTGCTGAACTGCGGTTCCGCACACCAGGCTTGCGGTGCAAGCTGTTGACACTGACGCAGCCATTGGCCATAGGGATAGCGACTGGCCGCTTCTTCCTTTACCTCCCAGTTGCGCAGCAGGCGACCCTTCTCCAGATCGACGGCCAACATCTGACCGGGGCCCAGGCGGCCCTTCTCCACAATGGTGGCCTCGTCCAGGTCCACCACACCGGTCTCGGTGCCCATGGCCACCAGGCCGTCCCGGGTGACGCAGTAGCGCGCCGGACGCAGGCCGTTGCGGTCAAGGCAGGCCCCAATCCAGCGCCCATCGGTGAACGCCAACAAAGCGGGTCCATCCCAGGCTTCCTGAATGCCGGCCCAATAGGCGTAGAAGTCCTGCAGTTGCTGGCGATTCTCCAGTTCCGGCTGCTGCTGAAATGCTTCCGGCACCAGGGTCATCAGGCTTTCGATGATGGGGCGACCGCTGCGCACCATCAGCTCCAACATGCCGTCCAGGTTGGCGGAATCGCTGAAAGCGGGATTCACCACGGGATGCAGATCCGACGCGGCGTCCCCCCAGGCCCGCTTGAGGCCGTCCTGGGCAGCCAGGGCCCAGTTGATGTTGCCCAGTAGGGTGTTGATTTCACCGTTGTGGCCCAACAGGCGCATGGGCTGGGCCAGGGGCCAGCGGGGCAAGGTGTTGGTGCTGAAGCGCCGGTGATAGACCGCGTAGGGGATGGCAAAGCGCTCGTCTTGCAGGTCCCTGTAGAAGGCCGGCAGCACCTCGGAGCGCACCATGCCCTTGTAGACCACCGTGCGGGTGCTCAAGGAGGCGAAGGAGACATGGCGACTCGACGCCGTCCCCAACACTTGGCCCAACTGGGATCCAATGCGGCGGCGGCAACGGAACAGCAGGCGCTCCAGCTCCTCCTGATCCCCATGGCGCTGATCCATGGAGAGGAGCCACTGCTCAATCACTGGACAGCTTGCGGCTGCCATGGGACCCAGAACATCCCCATCAACGGGCACCATGCGCCAGCCATGGCTGTGGAGCCCCAGTTGGGCCGCCTGTTCCTCGCAAAGGCGGCGTGTGGTGGAGCGCGCCTCGTCGTCCCCGGGCAGAAAAACCATGCCCAAGGCGGGAATGCTCTCATCCGGCAACCCTGCTACAGTGGGCCAGATGGTTTTCAGCAGGGACCAGGGAATGGCGCAGAGCACGCCTGCCCCATCGCCGGAGTCCCGGTCACCACCACAGCCGCCCCGGTGCTCCATACAACCCAGGCCCCGCAGGGCTTGCTGCAGGATCCAGTGGCTCGCCCGACCGTCCAGCCGGGCCAGAAAACCAACGCCACAACCATCCCGCTCCCGTTCCAGCCAATCAGGCCCTGAAGAATCCCGGTAAGGCCAGACAGAACAGTGTGATGGCGTGGACATTAGCAACGACCGGACTTCAGGCTCCTAGGCTAGCCTCGAATACGGAAATCACAGCTTCTTCGGCTCTAGTCGTTCTGGTCAATGCATGTTGCTGTTGGGCGATTTGCAGCACTGAGTCTTCTCGGTTCTTTGCTTCTCGGCCTGTTCGCTCCAGCCCGTGGACAGAATCCGGCACCCCCACCGGCTCCATTGCCACGTCCCCCTGAGCAGACCGAGCCGTTTCAGGTCACGCCTCCGCTCCTCCAACCGCTTCAGGAGCGGGAGAGACCATCTGCGGTGGTCACCGGGAGCAGCATTGCCCTGAACGGTGCCGAGTTGCAGGCCCCATGGCGCCTTGAAGGCGAACCCGGTTCCGGGCAACGGCTTTTTGTCCCCATTGACGTCTTGATCCATCAACTGGGGATCGAGGTGAATCCTGTGGCAGACGGTTTGCAGTTGGCCTGGTTTGGTCATGTCTTCCCCGTTGAGGAGGCCCATCCTCCTTTGGGAGACGAGCCTGCTGTGGACGTTGCCCCCCTGGCACGGCGCTTCCGTTGGCAGTTCAGACCCGTTAATGCCCGTTTGAATCTCCAGATTCGCCCCCCACAGCTGATCAATGTGCGGCTGGAGCAATTTGCCGAACGGGTATGGATTGTGCTGGACTTCCTGGGTCCGGCTCCTTTTCGTCATCAGGACGGGGAGTTACTGGTCGAGATACGCTCCCGGGACGTGCATCTGCGGGAAATGGAGACCCTCGGCATTCCCCACCAGTGGACACCGGGTCTGTTGAGGCTGAACACGGCAGCCCTCGGTTCCAACAGCCGTGTCCTTTCCCTTGGCCGTCCGGAGCGCCTTGTGCTGGATCTCTCCTATGAAGACTTTCTCGCCCTGC
>NZ_FITM01000115.1 GCF_900047545.1 Candidatus Synechococcus spongiarum | reverse complement strand
CTCACGAACGCTTCCTATTCCCTGAAGAGGTCCTCCCACGTGGTAACGCTCTCTAATCCTTCCCTCGGCGGCAGCCTGGACCAGGACTCCACCGGCTACGCCTGGTGGGCTGGAAACGCCCGCCTCATCAATCTTTCGGGTCGCCTCCTGGGGGCCCATGTTGCCCATGCCGGCCTCATGGTCTTTTGGGCCGGGGCCATGATGCTCTTCGAGGTGAGTCATTATACCGCTGACAAGCCCATCTATGAGCAGGGTTTCCTCTGCTTCCCCCACGTGGCTCTCCTGGGCTACGGGGTCGGGCCCGGTGGCGAGATCACCAGTCTTTACCCCTTCTTTGTGGTGGGGGTGCTGCACTTGGTGTCCTCGGCCGTCCTGGGCATTGGCGGCCTCTACCATGCCCTGCGCGGCCCCAACGTGCTGGAGAACTACTCAGCCTTCTTCTCCCAGGACTGGCGGGACAAGAATCAGATGACCAACATCATTGGCTATCACCTGATTCTCCTGGGGGTGGGCTGCCTGCTGCTGGTGTTCAAGGCCATGTTCTTTGGCGGTGTTTACGACACCTGGGCCCCTGGTGGTGGCGACGTGCGCACGATCACCAATCCAACCCTGAACCCTGCTGTCATCTTCGGCTACCTGGCGCGCTCCCCCTGGGGAGGTCAGGGCTGGATCGTTGGTGTGGACAACATGGAGGACATCATCGGTGGCCACATCTGGCTGGGAATCACCTGCATCTTCGGTGGCATCTGGCATGTGCTGACCAAGCCTTTCGGCTGGGTGCGCCGGGCCTTCATCTGGAACGGTGAGGCTTATCTGAGCTACAGCCTGGGGGCCCTCAGCATGATGAGCTTTATTGCCTCCACCTTCATCTGGTTCAACAACACCGCCTATCCATCCGAGTTCTGGGGACCCACCAACGCGGAAGCCTCCCAGTCCCAATCCTTCACCTTCCTGGTGCGGGACCAGCGCCTGGGCGCCAACATTGGTTCCGCCATGGGGCCCACCGGTCTGGGCAAGTACCTGATGCGCTCCCCCACCGGCGAAATCATCTTCGGTGGCGAGACCATGCGCTTCTGGGATTTCCGTGGGCCGTGGCTGGAGCCACTGCGGGGTCCAAACGGTCTCAGCCTGGAGAAGCTGCAGAACGACATCCAGCCCTGGCAAGTGCGTCGTGCAGCGGAGTACATGACCCATGCTCCCAACGCCTCCATAAACTCCGTGGGCGGCATCATCACCGAGCCCAACGCAGTGAACTACGTAAACCTGCGCCAATGGCTGGGTGGCGCCCAGTTTGTTCTGGCCTTCTTCTTCCTGGTGGGTCACCTCTGGCATGCCGGCCGGGCCAGGGCCGCCGCCGCCGGTTTTGAGAAGGGCATCGACCGGGAGGCTGAGCCAGTTCTGGCTATGCCTGACCTGGACTAGCCCTTCCCCCACGGCCAGGATCCCTGCAGCAAAACACAGCCCCCGCTCAGGGGGCTTTTTTGTGGCCGCCCATCCCCCACAGCGCCGCCAAACTGACCCCCCACGACGCCAGGTGATGGCGTAGCCAGGGCAGGCTCAAGCCCATCACGTTGGAGGCGCAGCCCTCGATGGCGTCAATCAAGAGGCCACCACGCCCCTCCAGGGCGAAGGCGCCAGCACAGCCCAAGGGCTCGCCCGTGGCCACGTAGTGCTGGATCGTGGCCTCATCCACCGGGGCAAAGCGTATCCAGGTCACCACCGCACCCTGACAAGCTCGCTCCAGGCCGCTATCAAGAAGGCAATGACCGGTGTACAGGGCAGCCCTCCGGCCTGCCAGGGCACGCCAACGGCGGATAGCCTCGTCTGCGGATGTGGGCTTGCCTTGCGTAACACCCTGGAACACCAACACGGAGTCGCAGCCAAGCACCAGAGGTCCTGGCTGGGGCAAGCGCTCCACAACTGTTCCGGCTTTCCCCAGGGCCAGGGCGGTGACCAACTGATCCGGCGCCATTGTCCTGGGGAGGCTGTCCTCGTCAAAACCACTGACCTGCACGTGAAAGGGGATCCGGGCCTGCTCCAGCAGACGCCGCCGGGAGGGGGAGGCCGAGGCCAGGATCAATGCAAAGGGGTGTTGAGATGATGGGGGCATCACAAATGGGGGCTAAGGAGTCTCTGAACAAGTCCCCTTTGTCACGTTCAGCGCCTCGTAAGAAGCCGGTACACATCAGTTCCCCTTAGGTCGTCATTCTCTCGTATTAAATCCCGTGCGGTTTGACCGGTTTGATCCTTGGCCTCAAGGTTGGCGCCGGCATCAAGCAAAGCCTTCACCACAGCAGGAGACTCGCT
>NZ_FITM01000118.1 GCF_900047545.1 Candidatus Synechococcus spongiarum | reverse complement strand
CTCTGCCGTCCTCCTCGCCGCCACTCCCATCTTCTGGTTATGAGTCCTGTGCCTAGGAGTTGCCGTTTCCCCACCTGAACGGCTACCAGTCCCTGTCAACCCTTCCCGCAACTGGCTTTTCAGGGCGAGAGGGCATCCTGGGCGGAAAAAAGCCCCAAGCCAGCGCCGGGGCAGTGTCCTCCCTTCCCCTTAACCAGAACTCGGATGACCTGTTGGGACCTGATACCGGCGGCGGCACGGTGCCAGGCCTCGGTCAGCAGTGCTTCGGGCAGATCACTGACGGTGATCCGGCGCACGCCCATCGCCGCCAGCACCGCGCTGGTGGTTGGTGGCCTCCTTGCCCAGCTGCCACTGAGGTGGTTTGCGCGGCCCAGGGACTACGCACCTTTCAACCTTGACCATCTTTGAGACACCACCTTCATGGAATTCTAAGATCTATTTAAATTTCAGCGTGTTTGGGATTTTTCTTACAATTACTGTTATCACACTTTGCATGAACCTACGCACCATTTCAGCTTCCTTTTAGAGGGACGGAAATTACTGCCCAGTGTGCAACTGCTTTCAAGTGTTGCTGTGTTTCTCTAACTCAACCAGCCCAAGGTTTGACAATTTGCAGAAGCTAGCTACTATTGTGCCAAGTTGGAACCAAAAACATGGTGACACCACTGCCCTTGGCGCCTGCTGTGATGGGTGTTGAGGAGCTGATCAAATCTATCAACGACCCGATCAACAATTTTGCCTGGGGATGGCCCACGGTACTGCTCATCTCTGCGACAGGAATCCTCCTGATGCTGCGGCTCAGCTTCATGCCGATCCGGCGGCTGGGCTACGGCTTCCGCCTGATGCTGAAACCAACCACGGCAAAAGAAGACGATGCCGGAGACGTGAGCCCCTTCCAGGCGTTGATGACATCCCTCTCCGCCACGATAGGGACGGGGAACATTGCTGGCGTGGCCGGCGCCATCTTTGTCGGTGGACCCGGAGCCGTGTTCTGGATGTGGGTTGTGGCGTTCTTTGGGATTGCCACCAAGTATGCCGAAGCCGTCCTGGCAGTTCACTACCGGGAAGTGGATCCCCTCGGCAATCATGTGGGTGGGCCGATGTACTATATCAGGAACGGCCTGGGACCCAACTGGCGCTGGCTGGGCATCCTCTTTGCCCTGTTCGGCATGCTGGCTGCGTTCGGCATCGGTAATGGGGTCCAGTCCTTCGAGGTGGCCAGCGCCCTGGTGGGCACCCTGGGTATTCCCAACTTCGTCACCGGCGTGGTGCTGGCTGTTCTGGTGTTCCTGGTGATTATTGGCGGAGTGAAGCGGATCGCCCAGGTGACATCTGCCCTTGTGCCCTTCATGGCTGTGGCCTACGTGCTGGCTTGCGTGATCATCCTGCTCTCCCAGGTCAGCGCTGTGCCGGGAGCTTTCGGGAGCATCTTCGCTAATGCTTTTACCGGCCAGGCCGCCGCCACTGGCACCCTGACCCAGGTGATCTTGACGGGCTTCCAGCGGGGAATCTTCTCCAATGAAGCAGGCCTCGGCAGCGCCCCCATTGCCCATGCGGCAGCCAAAACCACCGAGCCGGTGCGCCAAGGCACCATCGCCATGCTGGGAACGTTCATCGACACCATCGTGGTCTGCACGATGACAGCCCTGGTGATCCTCTCCACAGGCGCCATGGACGAGAAGCTCTCCGGCTCCAATCTGTCCATTGCTTCCTTCGATGCCGGCATTGCCGGTAGCGGCGGGGTGGTGACCGCCGGCCTGATATTGTTTGCCCTGACCACCATTCTTGGTTGGAGCTTTTACGGAGAGAAGTGCGCGGAGTTTCTCTTGGGCGTCAAGGCCATCACACCGTTCCGCCTTGTGTGGGTGGCTGTTGTGGTGATCGGCTGTGTCGCTGGTGACCGGGGTATCGTTTGGGGTGTGGCCGATACCCTCAACGGCCTGATGGCAATTCCCAATCTCATTGCTCTGGTTCTCCTCTCCGGCACGGTCTACAAGCTCACCAGAGACTATGCCTTCTCCGAGTGAGGCCGTCGCCGCACCTGGCTTTAAGACAGAGGTTGTGGTGATGCAACGCACCCGTCTGCGCCAGGCCATGGGGGAAAGCCTCCATGGCCTGGCCCTCTGGGCGGCCAATCCCTGGCGCCATTGGTCTTTGCTGACCGTGGTCTTCACGGCGGCGTTCCTGTTGGGGAACGGCATCACCGCCGTTTCCGGAGCGCTCAATGTCTTTGATCCCATGGCGGCTGTTACCACCATTGCCCTAACGGAAGTGTTGGTGCGGCAGCGTCCACGCTTGCAGCGACAGGGCAACCATCTCTGGCTTCACCTGGTGGACGCCTTTCGTGTTGGCTTCGTCTACGGGGTGATCCTGGATGGATTCCGCATGATGACCTAGTGGGGCAGAGCCCCATGGTTGGGGGCTGGCACTTCCAAGGGACCTTTGGCATGGTAGAGCCACTTGTTCCCTTACCAATCTTGGCGATGGCTCGCTCTCTTCGTTTGCTGGCCGCAGTTCCTCTGCTGAGCTTGATGGTGATGCCCGCATTGGCCAGTGGGCGCTATCAGGTGCAGCCCCGGGAAAGCTTCTACGGCATTGCCCGCAAGTGCCAAGTGGATGTCCATGAACTCATCCGTTTGAACCCCCGACCAGGCAATGCTCTTAAGTTGGGGGAGCAGCTACGTCTCCCTGGCAATGCCCAGTGTGGGAGCCAGGTGAACCCCACCGGTGCAGTTGCCAGGACTTCAACTTACCAGGTGCAGCCGCGAGAGGGGTTTTATGGCATTGCCCGCAAGTGCCAGGTGGATGCCAAGGAACTGATACGCCTCAATTCCGCAAGCGGGGTCAACCTGCGCCCTGGCCAACGGTTGACGTTACCCAGCCATGCCCGCTGCCCTGGCACATCTGCCACGGTGGCTAGCGCCAGCACGCCCCGGAGCACCAATACCGGCACAACCACAACACCAGCCCAAGCCAGGGTTGGAGGAACACTGTCTTACCAGGTGCAGCCCCAGGAAGGTTTCTACAGCATTGCCCGCAAATGCAAGGTAGATACAAGAGAGTTGATCAACCTCAATCCTGAGAGCCCCAGCGTTCTGCGCCCTGGCCAGCAGTTGACGTTGCCCGGCTATGCCCGCTGCCCGGACCCATCCGCCACGGTGGCCAGTGCTGGCAGCGGCGCCAACGGAGGCACAACACCGGCCCAAACGACGGCCGGTGCAAAGGCCTATTACGAGGTGCAGCCGCGGCAGGGCTTCTACAGCATTGCCCGTCAATGCCAGGTCAACGCCAAAGCACTCATGGCCCTGAATCCCCGGCCTGGCAATGTCCTCCACACGGGAGATCAGTTGGAACTACCCGGAGGAGCAAGATGCGATAGCGTGGTGGCCGCAAATCCAACTGCTGCCGGAGCCGCCTCAGCTGCCAACAGCGGTGCGACGGTGGGTTCCGGTTGGCGTTCCTACGGTCCCCTCAAAGTCAACTGGCAAGATTGGCAGATGATCGAAGGCCATTGGGTCGCACAAAGCCTGAATGGCTCTGAACAACCGCTCTACCTGGCCGTCAACTGCCCTGCCCAGCGCATCAACCAAACCAACGGCAACGGCAAGTGGTCCACCTGGGAATTGCCCGATCCGGGCTTTGAAGAGCAGCTCATGGATGACCTCTGCCAAGAGAAGAATGCCTTGAGCTGACCGGAGGGAACCAACATCCATCCTTGGTCGCATCATCAGGAGCGCACCAGCCAATACGCCATGTCCATGGGCTTGTCCATGCTGGTCACCTGTGGTGGAACCTGTTGGCCTGGTGCAGTGAGGGTGATCAGCAGTGCCTCACTGCGGGTCTTCCCAGGGTGCTCCAGCACGGTCAAGAGACGGTGGGTGACGGGGTCGTAGTGGAGCGTGGGCGTGGCGCTGGGGCTGTGGTGGGTCAAGTGGAGCGCAGCCACCACGCCATGGCCTGGCTGCACTTCCACCAGGAGAATGTCTTGCTGGGGCTGGCCATCATCACCCAGGATCCCATCCACCGTGAGCAGCCAGATGCGCTCCGCCGCCTCGTCGCAGGCAACGGCGAGAATCGCCGCCTCCCCTTCCCACACCACCTCCGGCGCCAAGCCAGGACGCAAGAGTTCAATGGTTTTGGCGTAGTCCGGCTGATGCTCCAACACCACAGCCCGCTGCCCCGCACCGCAGAAGGCTTTCAGGTCTCGATTACCAGGCAGCAGGTGGCGCTGGGGAGACAGGGGAGGCAAGCTGACCACCACCAGCCCGTTCTCGTCGGAGAAGACGAGTCCATCACCGCTGGGCAGCAACGTCGCCGGTCCATCCGGCTGGTGATCCAGGGGCGCCGCCTGTCTCCAGGGCTGATCTCGGCGCCCCAGCCATCGCAGACCTCTGGTCTGGTCGGGTTGGAAGAGCTGCAGAAACGGTGGATGGTGGGCGGGTTGGTCCAAGGTGGCACTGCTCACCCCCTGGAGCAGCAGGTGGCCCCTGTTGCTGCTGCTGAACTGGCTGTAGAGGGTGGCGGGACCTGGCAGAGGTCGGGGCGGCGTGACAGGCGGCGCCATGGGCGGATCCCTTGGCACCACACTGGACGGTGCCACTGCCACGAACCAGTTTCTCTGGCTCAGGGAATCCGCCGCTGCGGCATAGACAACGCCTCGCCCATCCCGCAGGGGCAAGACGTTGCTGACGCTGCTCTCCCATGGGGTGATGGGTTGCCATGCACCGCCAACATCGGGCCAGGTCAACTCCAGCCGTTGCCCCTGTGGGCTGGACACCAGCCCCAGCAGCAAGGGGCGGGGATCCCACCGGAGCCGGACCTGGCGGAGGTGCCGACCCTGCCGGTCCTGCCCACCCAGGCTCACCTCGATGGGACCGCTGGCGCGATAGGGCTGGCTCAGGCCCAGTTGAACCGTGGCGCCATCCGCTGTGACACTGAGGGGCACGTCAGGCGCAAGCTGGATGGATGCGGCCAGGGAGGCGGGATCCACGGGGCGGCTGTAGCCCAATTCCAGTACTGCCGCCGCACCCACAGCGGGTCCCACCGCCAGCAGACGGCCCGGCCGCCGCTGGAGACCATACTGCTGGAGCACCGCCAGGAGGAGACCCGCAAACAACAGGCGCCAGCCAAGACCACGGACCGGGTGGCGCGGCAATGG
>NZ_FITM01000119.1 GCF_900047545.1 Candidatus Synechococcus spongiarum | reverse complement strand
CCGGCACGGGGGCGCCCAGGGTGCTGTGCAGTTGCAACTGCTGCTGTTTCAGGTCCAGGCCGGTGATCTCGGCTTGCACAAAGCTCACCCCCGCAGCGGCGCAGAGACGGCGCAGATCAATGGCGCCGGCGTCGGGGTGGACCTGACCCGCCAGCACAGCAGGAATCAGGCCGCTGTAGAGGCTGGTGCTGCTGCGGTTCACCAGGGTGACGGCTGTGGCAGGCGGCAAGGGCCAGCGACCCATGGCCCAGTGGCGCAGCACCAGCACATGGCTGTGGCCACCACCCGCCAGGACCAACTGCCCACCATCAGGCTGACCACCAGAGCTTCCGGATGTCATGCCGGAGCCCTTATAGCCACTGCCCTAAGATGGGAACGGATCATGCTGTCCCAGCAAAAATGCGCGTTTTGGTGACCGGTGGTGGTGGCTACATCGGCTGCCACACCGTTCGAGCTCTTCAGAACGCTGGCCATCACCCCATCGTGTTGGACAACCTGGTTCATGGTCATCGTGATCTGGTTGAGCAGGTGCTGCAAGTGCCACTGGTGGTGGTCCAACTGGGGGATCGCCAGCAGTTGCAGGCCATCCTGGCGCAGCAGCACGTTGAAGCAGTACTCCACTTCGCCGCCTACACCACCGTGGGGGAGTCCGTTATGGACCCAGCCTCCTACTACCGCAACAACCTGGGGGACACCATGGTGCTGCTGGAGGCCGTGGTCCGGGAAGCGCAACGTCGTCACAGGCCGCCCATGCCCTTGGTGTTTTCCTCCACCTGCGCCACCTATGGCCATCCGGAGCGGATGCCCATCAGCGAAGACTGCCCCCAGCAGCCTATCAGCCCCTACGGTCGCAGCAAATGGATGGTGGAGATGTTGATCCGGGATTGGGCCACGGCCTATGGGCTGCCTGCGGTGATCCTTCGCTACTTCAATGCGGCGGGAGCGGATCCCACCGGTGATCTTGGTGAAGACCACACACCGGAGACCCATCTCATTCCGCGGGTGCTGCACACCATCGGCGGCAAATGCCCTGGGCCGTTGACCATCTACGGGGACGATTACCCCACCCCGGATGGCACCTGTTTGCGGGATTACATCCACGTGACAGACCTGGCCCATGCCCACGTGCTGGGTCTGGAAGCCCTCTGCCGGCAAACGCCCGGCCAGCGGCAAGACGCGCTCACTTACAATCTGGGTACAGGCCGGGGTCATTCCGTACGGGAGGTGATCGCTGCAGCGGAGGCCGTCACGGGATGTTCTCTGCCGGTCTCCGTGGCGCCGCGGCGTCCTGGTGATCCGCCGGTGTTGGTGGCCGCCACGGATAAGGCAACCCGGGAGCTGGGCTGGGCTGCCCGGTACTCCCAACTCACCACCATGGTGCGCCATGCCTGGGCCTGGCATCAGCACCGTCATGGCTGTCAGGTGGCTTAGATATGGGGTCAGTCTCGGGAATGGCGTTGGAACGGCTGCAAACGCTGCGGGGGATGGTGGATCTGTTGCCCCGGCAAACCATGGTCTGGCAACAGGTGGAGGAGCAGGCCCGGCACCACTTCCATCGGGCCGGGGTACGGGAAATCCGCACGCCGTTGCTGGAAGCCACTGCGCTGTTTGCCCGTGGCATCGGCGAAGCCACAGACGTGGTGTGCAAGGAGATGTACTCCTTCCAGGATCGTGGCCAGCGCTCCTGCACCCTGCGACCGGAGGGCACCGCCAGCGTGGTGCGGGCCGCCATTCAGCACGGCCTTCTCAACCAGGGACACCAGCGCCTGTGGTACATGGGACCCATGTTTCGTTATGAGCGGCCCCAGGCGGGTCGGCAGCGGCAGTTCCATCAACTTGGTCTGGAGTTGCTGGGGGTTGCTGAGGAACGCAGCGACGTGGACGCCATGGCCATGGCTTGGGATCTGCTGGGTGATCTGGGGATTCAGGGGCTGCAGTTGCAGCTCAACACCCTGGGAACCCCTGAGGATCGTCGCTGCTATCGGGAACAATTGGTGGGCTGGCTAGAGCAGCGGGTGCAGCAACTGGACCCGGATTCCCGGCAGCGCCTGGCCACCAACCCCTTGCGCATTCTGGACAGCAAGAACAACACCACCCAGGACCTGCTCAGGGAGGCGCCCCAACTCCTGACCACCCTGGGCAAGGAGAGCCGGGAGCGGTTCGAGGGTGTCTGCCAGTTGCTTCAGGCCCTGGACATTCCCTTTGTGATTACGCCCCAACTGGTGCGTGGCCTGGACTACTACACCCATACAGCTTTTGAGATCACCTCCGACCAACTGGGCGCCCAAGCCACGGTCTGTGGGGGTGGTCGCTACGACGGCTTGGCGGCCATCCTGGGTGGCCCCCCCACGGCGGGCATGGGTTGGGCCATGGGGATCGAACGCCTGGTGTTGCTTCTCGGCAGCCAGAAGGATGCAACCCCTCCCCAGGTGGTACTGCTGAATCGGGGAGAGTCAGCCCAGGTGCGTGCTCTCGTGCTGGCACGGCAACTGCGGCAGGCCAAGCTGCACGTGGAACTGGACCTGTCTGGCGCCACCTTTGCCCGCCAGTTCAGGCGGGCGGACCGTCTGGGAGGACGGCTGGCGGTGATCATCGGTGAACAGGAGGCCCAGGCTGGGGTGGTGAAGCTGAAGTGGCTCCATCACCCCCCGCAGAGTGGCTCGGACTTGGACATGGGGGAAGAATGGACCTTGCCGGCAGCAGAAGTCTCCAAGACTGTGGAACGGCTGCTGGCGGACTAACGTCAGGCAGAGCCGACGCCCGTGTAGGCCCCGTAGAAGAACAGGCCCACCACGAAAATCACCGCCATGCCGCCGGCGGTGGCGACAATCCACAGGGGCAGAACACCCTCTGTCCAGCGAGAACGCCAGGGAACGGCCGGCCGACCATCGGGCAGTCGATCAGGAATACGACCGTCAGGGCCTTTCAGGGTGTTGCTCATGGGAAGAAGGACTTCGGATCAGTTGAAGAAGTAGCTGGAGAAGAGGATTCCACAGGTGAAGACCAGCAGAAGGCCCAGAAACAGGCTGGTGCGGTTGAGCTCCACCGGAAGACTGTTGGGATTGGGGTTGCGTTCCATGGATGTATGGGGTCTCAGCGACGGACGAATTGCATGGCGGCAATAGCCCCCAGGAAGAACACCGTGGGCACCGCCAGGGCATGGACCGCCAACCAACGGACCGTGAAAATCGGATAGACACGGGGCGCTTGGCCCGGGTTGTTCAGGCTGGAAGTCATGGGGTGGGGGTGCTTAGGCGCTGGTCGATTTGCAGTTTGCTGTCATAGCGGTCGCTCACCACTGGAGGCCGCACTTCAGCGCTGAGGTAGTACTCGTTAGGACGGGGTGTCCCAAAGGCGTCGTATGCCAGACCGGTGCTGACAAAGAGGAACCCGGCCAGGAAGATGGAGGGCAGGGTTACAGCATGGATCACCCAGTAACGCACACTGGTGACAATCTCGAAAAAAGGACGTTCCCCGGTGGAACCGGCAGCCATAGCCTTTTGCGACTCACCATCAGAGCTTACGCAAAAAGGTGCCATCCAGGGGTATCAATGCCATCTTGCTGGGCACCTGTAACACCTCTCAGCCAACCCAGCGCAGCAGGTTGCCCCGCTCTCCCAGAACAAAGCCCTTGTCATCGCCGACGAAAAGAATGCGGGTGAAGGTGCCGGGCTGCTGCTGGCCCACGGGATCCCACAACCAGGTGGCCCCGTCGTCATGGCTGGAGAGGAGGGTGCCGTTACCGCCACCCACCCAAATGCTGCCGTCCGGCGCCCAGGCCAGATCTAGGTAGCCGTAACCGTTGGTGATGGGAATCACGGCATCACCAAAGGCGGGGTCACCCGTGTCCGTGGGAGTGGATTCCGGATCGGGGAAGCGGATCTGGGCGCCCCGGCTCACCATCCAGAGGTCACCGGAGGGGGTAAAGCCCATGGCTTGCAACCGCTGGCTGCTGGGACGCTGGTGGGGGGTCCAGCCGGCCTCACCGGGATGCCAATCCGCGTAGAAGTTCCCCAGGCTGCTGACACTCACGTAGCCACCGGTCTCGTCCCGCCGCAGATCCCGCACGGCGCCTGTGGCATCGTCCACCAGTGATGTCCAATGCTCACCCCCGTCGTCCGTGCGGTAAATGGCCCCCACAGTGGTGGCCAACTCCGCACACTCCGGTCCCAGGGCGGTCACCAGGTAGGGCTCACCCGGCAGCTTGTTGGTCAGCAGCAGACGGTTCCAAGTCTGGCCCGTGTCGGTGCTGTGCAGCACCAGACCCGGTTGCCCCACAAGCCAGCCCTCGTCCCCGGAGAAGTTGATGCTGATCAGGCGGAAGTTTTCCTCGGCGGGCAGGTCCAGATCCCGCTCCTGCCAAGACCTACCACCATCATTGGTCTCAAGGATCAGGCGGTTGCTGCCCACAAGAAGGCCGTGATTCTCGTCGCTGAAGGCCAGGTCCAGACCGCTGGAGCGGGTGTTCAGGGGGACGGCTTGCCAAGGGCTCTCGGCAGCGGTGACCAACCTGGTGCTGACGCAGCCACTGAGGAGACCACAGACCAGCAACAGGCTGAGCAGGGAGCGGAGCAAAGGGGACATGGGGTGGAGCGACAAAAAGGGAGAGCGTGGTCAGCGGCGAGGAGGCACCGCCAACTCAATGCAGGGAGTAGAAGGACAGCAGGAATGCAGCAGCCAGCACCAAACCGCCAAAGATGAGGATGGTCTTCTGACCAGGTGTCAGGCGATTGACGCCCAAGCCGTAGTTCAGATTCTGGGTAAAGCCGCTGGGTCGGTTCTGGGGACCCACATCCACGAAGGCAGCTTTGGGACTGCGGCAGACGAGACAAAGAAAGTTGTCCGGCAATGTGGAGAATGGGGTGCCCCGCACAATGCCCAGCTTGGCCACACCCTCGGCAGGCTCGTAACGATAGCCGCAACTGCGGCATTCATAGCTATGACTGGCGGGATCACTGTCCAGTGGCCGGGCCATGGCCTCCGCCTCTGCGGCCCGGGTGATACGAGGCTGTTGGACACTGGTGATCGGGGCATCTCCAGGTGAGGAGTTGTGGTCCGCCGGGGTTGCCGGAGGTGGTGAGGAGGAGTTGGGGTTGGACGACATGGCGTCTGTGCTCTGGACGTGGCTGAAGTGACTGTATTGCCGGAATCAGGCAGCAGCTGGGTTTGGTGCCGTTCAATCCCGTCCCCTGCGGTGTCAGACTGCAAAGTCAAAGCACGGTGAGCGACCATCCATGTTTGTTCTTGACGGATATGACGCCTTTCTGGGCTTTCTCCTCATCGCCGCCGCGGTGCCGGCACTGGCGCTGGTCACCAACCAGTTGATCGGCCCCCGCCGTCGTCAGGGGGAGCGGACCACCACCTACGAGTCGGGGATGGAGCCCCAGGGGGGTGCCTGGATTCAATTCAATATCCGTTACTACATGTTTGCCCTGGTGTTTGTGGTCTTTGATGTGGAGACGGTGTTTCTCTACCCTTGGGCCGTGGCTTTTCATCGCTTGGGGTTACTGGCCTTTGTGGAGGCCCTGATTTTCATTGCCATCCTGGTGGTGGCCTTGGCCTATGCCTGGCGCAAGGGCGCCCTGGAGTGGTCATGATTAGCAGGTGGCCCTTCACTGCACAAGCCATCCGGCGTCGGATCCGTCCGGCACCACCCTGTCCCTAATCCAGCCCTGTGATGCCTGCCCCAACGACAAGTTCCCCCACGCAGCCCATGGTGCCGCCAGGGCAGCTTGCCCAAGTGCGCAGCTTGCGTGACAAGGCCTGCAATCCCGTGGGCAAGCCCCAGGTGACCCGTGATCTCTCCGAGAACGTCATCCTCACCACCCTGGACGATCTCCACAACTGGGCCCGCCTGTCCTCCCTCTGGCCTTTGCTGTATGGCACGGCCTGCTGCTTTATCGAGTTTGCCGCCCTGATCGGCAGCCGCTTCGACTTTGACCGCTTTGGCCTGGTGCCCCGCAGTTCACCGCGGCAGGCGGATCTGATCATCACCGCCGGCACCATCACCATGAAAATGGCTCCGGCCCTGGTGCGCCTCTACGAACAGATGCCCGAGCCCAAATACGTGATTGCCATGGGGGCCTGCACCATCACTGGGGGCATGTTCAGTGCGGACAGCACCACGGCGGTGCGAGGGGTGGACAAGCTTATTCCCGTCGATCTCTATATCCCCGGCTGCCCGCCCCGGCCGGAGGCCATCTTTGACGCGATTATCAAGCTGCGCAAGAAAGTGGCTAGTGAATCCGTGGCGGAGGCACGCCTCAATACGCTTCCCACCCATCGCTACTGCACCGTGTCCCATGCCATGAAAATAGTGGCTCCAGTCGTTTCGGGTCGCTACCTTCAGGCGGAGAGCCAGCAGGCTGCCCTTGCTGCCTCCCAGGCGCCGTCCCTGGCGGCGCTGGCTTCACCCCCGCTCGCGAGCGAACTTCTGCCCACCAGCCCTGATGCATCCCCATCCGTTGGCCAAGCCACCCCATGAGTGAAAGTGCCTCGTCCTCCCCAAGCACCCCAAAGGCAGCGCCCCCGGGGCCTGAGCCGGGAGTGGTCAGCCAGTGGCTGAGTCACCAGGGCTTTGACCATCAGGTGCTGGAACCGGATCACGCGGGGGTGGAGACCATTGCCGTAGAGCCACTGGTTCTCCAACCCGTGGCCGCAGCGCTCAAGGCGTCGGGCTTTGACTACCTACAGTGTCAGGGCGCCTATGACGAAGGGGTGGGGCGCCACTTAGTGAGCTTCTATCACTTGGTGAAGATGGGTGCCTTTACAGAGGCAGGCCGTGCTGAGGAGGTGTGCCTCAAGGTGTTTCATGACCGGGCGACACCCGTGGCCCCATCCCTTTACGGTCTGTACCGCGGCGCCGACTGGCAGGAACGGGAATCCTTCGACATGTTCGGGATTTGCTATGAGGGCCATCCCCATCCCAAACGGCTACTGATGCCGGAGGATTGGCAAGGCTGGCCCTTACGAAAAGACTACGTTCAGCCGGATTTCTACGAAATGCAGGACGCCCATTGAATGTCCTGCACTTTTCCTCTAAGCCGCAGCCAGCGGGGACACCTGGAGTCGCTCCTGTTCTACTGATTCCTTGACGGGATCTCGGCTGGTCTGAGGGTTCTTCCGGCTGATACGCAGTTGGCTGCCCCGGGCGGCAAGACACTGGTTCACCCAGGGGCGGATGTGATGGGGCATGTCCGAATCAGCCATTTCCTGAGGAGTGACAAGAATGGCTGGAGAGCCCACATGAAGGGCTTCCAGAAAATCAGCCCACTGCTCCACCAGTCGTTGCTCCTCAACGGAGTGCAGCCCATGATCCCGCAGAATGACGCTGCAGCGATCATAATTCCAGAGCACGCTGCGGTTGGCGTTGTGCTCAGGCCGTTTGTAGGCGTAGCCTTGATCAATGGCTTTGGGGAAAGGCAATCCATCTTCATCCCGCAGCCCGGCTTGGCTGAGGTGATGGCCGCAATGGACAGCGGAGATGCCGAAGTATCGACCAAGCTCCGTCAAGGTGAGCCAGATTTGGTGGCCGTTGCGGGATGGAGGCGGGGAGAGGGAAAGGCTGTGCATTGAACGAACTTCGGTAAAACTGCGAAGCAGTAACTTTGCAAATGCTTGGTCCTCCTCTGGCAACCGACAACACGAATGGGGAAAGTTTTAGATTCTTTCCAGAAGAGTTGTGAATCGCTGAACAGATGAGTTCTTAATAATATACTTAAGAGTTAGTCTATAATCAGCCATGGGAGATTGGTGTCGCATGCAACACTTCCCTGAAGCTGATCCCAGTCTTGATGGGGCGGCTTGTCTCAAGATATGGGGAAAGCCATCCATCAGGACGTGGTGGAACTGCTACCCAGATAGGCCTCCAGAGCCGGTGAAAAGACTTCTCGAATCACGGTCAACACTCGCCCCCCTTTGAAAAAGCGATAGTGACGACACCAAAGAGGACTGGAGGCGGAAAAGCGCTGCTCCAGAGCTGCACTGTCCACCTGTCCCAGGCCGTCCACCTCCCGGAACAACTCCACCCGATCCTGGCACAGGCTGGCCCAGATGGGCTGGCGCAGGTCCCGGAGATGGTCCTGGGCATCCTGCTGGTTCCACCAGCTTTCAGCCCACATGAGGGTTTCCTCGCCACAGCGCAGCCAAACCTGCCGCCGCACCAGAGGACCATGGAGTTCCGCCACCTCATGGGGGCGTTGAGGGGAGGGGAGAGTTTCCGGCTCCATGCCGATGAGTTCCACCTCCACCCTCCGACCGGTGAGCAGTTGCAGATGGCGGGTGGGACTCCCGTCTCCCATGAGCATCAAGCGCCAGGCAGGGCTGAGTTGCACCGGGGCTTCTCCCCACAGGACGCTACGGCGACTGGCTATCCACAGGAAGCGCAGGCGTGGATCAGTTGAACAGAGAACCATGTACAAACCTTAACCTTCTCCTGGTCCTGGGTGGGAATTCCCGTCCAGGTACCTCTCCAAAGCAGGGGAAAACACTTCCCGGATCACGGTGAGCGCCTGTCCACCCTTGAAGAGACTGTAGGAGCGGCTCCAAAAGGGTCCTGTCCTGCCGAAGCGCTCTTGCAACCGTGGATCCTGCACCTGTCCCAGTTGGTCAATGTCTCGATTCAGCTCCACGAGATCCCGCCTGAGGTTATGCCAGATGGTAACGTTCCGGTTATGGAAGATCTCTTGCGCGGTTTGCTGATTCCACCAGCTTTCAGCCCACATGAGGGTTCCCTGGCTACAGTGCTTCCAGACCTGTCGTCGCAGATAAGGAGCAGCGGTCAGGTCTTGAACGCCGTTGGGGCACTGGGGAGGAAGCTTGGTTTCCGGTTGCATGGTGATCAGGTCCACCTCCACCTCGTCACCCGTCAGCGACTTCAAATGGCGCGTGGGGCTACTGTCGCTCATAAGCATGAGGCGCCAGAAGGCAGGCAACGGCACAGGACTCTGTCCTGCCAGGACATCCCTGAAATTCGCCGACCAGCAGAAAGATTCTGCCTTAATGAGAAGGGGAAGAGGAAAGGAACCTATGATGATGCGCTCAATCCATCTTAAATGCCAGGCCGGTTCAGGCCAAAATCCCGGAGTTTTGATCCTGCCGCCGCTGCCGTAGCTCCAGCCAGAGGAGGAGGGCATTGACGTCCGCTGGACTGACGCCCGGAATGCGGCTGGCCTGCCCCAGGGTCAGGGGTTGCACATGGCTGAGGTGCTCCCGGGCCTCTTTGGAGAGGGTGGTAATGGTGTGGTAGGGGATGGTGGGCGCCAAAGGGCGACCGTGCTGCTTGCCCACCACGGCAATTTGCTGGCGCTGCCGCTCCAGGTAACCGCTGTACTTGACGTCGATTTCCGCCCCGTCCCGAACCTCTGTGGGCACATGGGGGGAGATGAGCCCATGGCGGAGCAGATCTGCACTGTGGATACCGGGGCGGCGCAAGAGTTCCGCCAGGCTGATGGAACCTTTGATGGCAGCGCCGCTGGTTTTGGCCAGGGCCACGCCCGCCGGCACGCCGGCCTTGAGGCGGGTGGTCTCCAACAGGTGCCGCTGGGCCTGGATGGCCTGTTGCTTGGCCGCAAAGACGCGCCAGCGGCGATCATCCACCAGGCCCAACTCCCGGCCCATGGGTGTGAGCCGTCGATCAGCGTTGTCACCCCGCAGCAGCAGCCGATACTCACTGCGACTGGTGAGGACCCGGTAGGGCTCCCGCAGGTCCTTAGTCACCAGATCGTCGATCATGGTGCCCATGTAGCTGCTGTCCCGGGACAACACGTGGGGCGGTTGCCCCCCAAGCTGCCGCGCCGCGTTGAGACCGGCCAGCAGGCCCTGGGCTGCCGCCTCCTCATAGCCGGTGGTGCCGTTCAACTGGCCCGCCGTGTACAGACCATGGACCCCTTTCACCGCCAGACTGGGCCAGCACTGGGTGGCGGGAACGTAGTCGTACTCCACCGCGTAGGCGGGCCGCAGCATGACGCAATGCTCCAACCCCGGCAGGGTGCGCAGAAGCTGCAGTTGCAAGGCCTCGGGCAACCCCGTGCTGAACCCCTGGATATACAGTTCAGGGCTGTCAAGGCCCTCCGGCTCCAGAAAAATCTGGTGGGACGCCTTCTCGGCAAAGCGGACAATTTTATCCTCAATGGAGGGGCAGTAGCGGGGACCCTTGGCATCCAGGAAGCCGCCGTAGATGGGGGTGAGGTGGAGGTTATCGCGGATCAGTTGGTGGGTGGCGGCGGTGGTGCGGGTGACCTGACAACTGAGTTGGGGACCGGACACCCACGCCTCGGGATCAAAGCTGAAATACCGATTCGCCGCATCGCTGGGCTGCTCCTCCAAGTCCCCCAGGGCCACACTGCCGCGCTCCACCCGGGCGGGGGTGCCGGTTTTGAGGCGCCCCGTCTCCAGACCCAGCCGCTGTAGAGCCGTTGTCAAGCCTGTGGCCGCCGCCTCTCCGGCGCGGCCGGCACTTTGGGAGCGGCCGCCGATCCAGATGCGCCCCTCCAGAAACGTGCCGGTGGTGAGCACCACCGCCTCGGCCCCATAGCGGCTGCCGAAGTAGGTTTCCACCCCATGGATCCGCAGGTTGCCCTCGCCGCGACTGCCGCTGGTGAGCAGATCGGTCACCATGGCTTCCCGCAGAGACAGGTTGGGCTGCTCCTGCAGGAGACGTTGCATGCCAAGGGCATAGCGCCGCTTGTCGGTTTGGGCCCGCAGTGCCCACACCGCCGGGCCGCGGCTGGCATTCAGCAGGCGCTTTTGAATGGCGTGGGCATCCGCCAAGCGGCCAATGACGCCCCCCAGGGCATCCACCTCATGGACCAACTGGCTTTTGGCGGGACCGCCCACAGCGGGATTGCAGGGCTGCCAGGCGATGCGATCCAGATTGAGGGTACACAGGGCGGTGGCACAACCCAGACGGGCAGCGGCCAAAGCAGCTTCGCAGCCGGCGTGGCCACCGCCCACAACGATCACGTCAAATTGCTCACTGCAGGAATGATCCACAGTTCCACTTTAGGCGGGGGCAAGCCCCACGCCACGGGCCATCAGTGCCGCCAGGAGGGGAATGGAGGCAAAGCCCACCAACTCCACGTTGATGATCCAGGCCAGGCGCGTGGACAATGCCTCCCCCACCTGGGGCAACTCCCCCTTGCGCAAGGGGATGAACCACAGGATGTAGGTGATGGTGGGATAGAGGGACAATGCCCCCACCGCCAGGAACACCCCCACCTTGGTCCAGAAGAGGGGGTTGTGGGTGTAGAAGCCAGCCCCTTGCCCAAAATAGAGCACCCGCAGGATGCCGCTTCCCAGCAGCAGCAACGCCGCCAGGCCATAGACGACATCGGCGATGACCATCCTGGTGGCCCGCTGGCGATCAGGGTTGGGCTGAATCAACTGGCGCTCCATCACCAGAGCGCCAAAACAGACCATGAAGCTGAGGTCATGAATGTAGGCCACTACCGCGCTGGTTAAAACCTGACCCATGGAGAACAGCAGGAGACGCAGGTTCAGCGTAGATTCCCGGGGGTGCGCTCAAGACCCTTGGACGATGCTGACCGGAAACAGCTTCAGGCTTTCGTGAAGCACTGGCTTCGTCAGGCCGGACGCACGCCTGCAGATCTGGGGCAGGCCCTGGGACTGCCCTCCGCGTCGCTGCCCACCCTCCTGAACGAATTGGTGCGAACCAACGCAAGACTGGGGCCGTCAGGCCTGGTGGAGCGCCTTTGTCTGATCAATGAACGGTGGCAAGGCGCCGGAGACTTTGATCCTGACCCAGACGTGCTGGAAGACCAGTTGGATTTGCTCCTGGAGGCTATCCAGAGGGAGCCAATTTAAGACTGTCCTGTGTCGTCAACCCCAATTCTGGATAAGCTGAGGAGAGGCTTGGGAGGTTGGGGACAGGTCTGTGGATGCCGACTTTAC
>NZ_FITM01000120.1 GCF_900047545.1 Candidatus Synechococcus spongiarum | reverse complement strand
CCCAGCTCCAAAGGCGTGCTGGAGCAGGCGGGGAGTGGTTGAGGAGGTTTTTCAACAAGCTCCCGGGGGAAGCCCCTAAGGGACAATGGCTCCCCATGCCGTTTCTGTGGGACGGCTCCAGTTCCGTTTGCCATGGCCTATCAACAGCTCTTTGAATTGGAGACTTATCTTCAGGCCAAAAAGGTCCAGGTGGAGGCCGCCCTTGCGGAAGCCGTGACGCTGGAGCAGCCTGCCAGTTTGCGGCAGGCCATGGAATACTCCCTGTTGGTGGGAGGTAAGCGGTTGCGCCCCGTTCTCTGTCTGGCCAGCTGCGAGCTGGCGGGTGGAGAGCCCCGGTTGGCCCTGCCCACGGCCTGTGCCCTGGAGATGATCCATACCATGTCCCTGATCCATGACGATCTACCGGCCATGGATGACGACGACCTGCGGCGGGGCCGCCCCACCAACCATAAAATGTTTGGTGAAGCCATGGCGATCCTGGCCGGTGACGCTTTGCTCTGCCAGGCGTTCGAGATGGTGGCGGGGCGCTCTTCTGGGGTTCCGGCCCAGCGACTGCTGGCGGTCACCGCCGAGTTGGCCAGGGCCGCAGGGGCGCCTGGCCTTGTGGGGGGGCAGGTGGTGGACCTGGACAGTGAGGGGAAGCGGGTCCCCTTGGAAACCCTGGAATTCATCCACCTCCATAAGACGGCAGCCCTGTTGGAGGTGTCGGTCATCAGCGGCGCCCTCATTGCCGGAGCGGCCGAGGCGCTGGTGGCGGATCTGCGCCGCTACGCCCGCAACATCGGTCTGGCGTTTCAGATCATCGACGACATTCTGGACGTGACGGCAGACAGCGCCACCTTGGGCAAAACTGCAGGCAAGGACCTGCTCACCGAAAAGAGCACCTACCCGGCCCTGCTGGGCCTTGAGGCGTCTCGCCGGAGCGCAACCCAGTTGATCACCGCCGCCAAGGCGGCCCTGGCCCCACAGGGGGAGGCGGCTCGTCCGCTGTTGGCCTTGGCAGACTTCATCACCACCCGTAACCACTGATCCCCATGGATGCCCTCACCGCGCTTGCCGACAACGCCGTCCTCACTTGGGCTCTCCTGGCCTGTGGTGCGGCCCAGTTCAGCAAGCTGTTGGTTGTGCTGGTGACGGAGCGCCAATGGTGCCCGTCAGTGCTCCTGGAGACCGGTGGCATGCCCTCCAGCCATGCGACGCTGGTCAGTGGGGTGGCTGCTGGCGTGGGCTGGCAGGTGGGCTTTGATCAGCCCCTGTTTGCTCTGGCCTGCGCCCTGGCCCTGGTGGTGATGTACGACGCCAGTGGTGTACGTCGCGCTGCTGGCCTCCAGGCGGAGCGGCTCAACGCCTTGATGACGACCCCAGTGGATGCTGACTGTTGCTCCTCCCTCGAACCCCTGAACATCAACCTGGGTCATACCCGGCGCCAGGTGTTTGTGGGGGCCGTGCTGGGAATTGTCGTGGTTCTTCTGGGCATCAGCCAGGTTGGTGGCCTCCTGGATGTCCTCACCAGAGCGGCCAGCCTCTAGTCCCCATGCTCCGTGATTCATGGGCGTTCCATGGTTCCCGGAGGCACGGTGACAACTGGATAGCTGCCGAAATTCAGCAGGTGCTCACAGGTCGGATACAGGTTTCGCAGAGCCTTCTGGAAAGGTGCAGCCTGATAATGACCCTCAACGTCAACGAAGAAAACATATTTTCCCAAGCCGGTCTTGGCGGGACGGGACTCAATGCGGGACATGTTCAGGGACTGGCCATGGAAGACCTGCAATGCCTCCACCAGTGCTCCGGGGCGGTCCCGCTGCCGCAGAGAGAAACAAAGGCTGGTGATCACGGCGTGGTCCCCAGGCGCAGGGGCGGTGCTGGCGCGCTCCGTCGCCACAACAGGCTGCACCAACAGAAAGCGGGTGCAATTGTTGGGTTCGTCGTTGATGGGATAGGCCAAAACGTTTAGGTCCTGTTCTCCGGCGGCATTCAGCGAGGCAATGGCGCCACGGAAGCGGCTGCCCTTCACCATCCGGGCAGCTTCTGCCGTGGACGTGGTGGGCAACTGCAGGGCCTGGGGAAGGTGGTTGTTCAGCCAGGTGCCGCACTGGCACAGGGCCTGGGGATGGGAGATGACCTCGCTGATGTCCTCCATGCAGCCACTCCCCAGCAAGGCATGGCGGATGGGCAACACCAGACCGCGCACAATTTCCAGACCCTGGGGTCCATAGGGATCGGGGGCGTCCGGAGGACAACAGGGTGTACTCAAGCTCCAGAGGGTGTCCAGCGTGGCCGTTACGCCACCCTGCACGGAATTCTCCACCGGTACCACGGCGGCAGCCGCAGTGCCGTCCCCCCCATGATCGGCCTTGAGCTGGTGCAGCACGTGCTGGATGGATGGTCCGGAACGGGGAGTATGGTGCTTCAGACCTTGAGCTTGAGCCAGTTGGCGGCAGGCGGCCTCGGCATAGGTGCCGGAGGGGCCTAGAAAAGCAATGGAGGGAACAGGCAAGGGTGGGTGACGGGATCTCACTTGGCTAAGATCCCATCAACAATGGCGCCATGGCCATGGAATTGGCCTTCTCGGCCCGGCAAAAGCTGGGTCTGGCTGTACCAGAATCTTTGGAGAGTCTGACTGCTTATCTAAGGCAAGAGGAGCGGGTGGTCAGGGTCCTGCTGGGTTCTGGCGCACTTCAGGTCCTGGGGCTGGCCCACTATCGCTACACGCTCCCCCGGCTCAGGGTTTTTCAATTGCAGGTGCAACCCATTGTTGACCTGCGCACCACGCTCCTGTCCCAGCGGTTGATCATTCGTTCCTGCCGGTGCCGTCTCGATAGCACGGTGCTGACCGTCAACGACTTTCAACTCCAGTTGGATTCCTGGTTGGAGGTCCGTGATGGGCAATTGGAGGGGGAGGCGTCCCTGGCTGTACAGGTGAGCCGCCCGGAGTTGCTGCGCCTGATTCCCAAAACCGTCCTGGAAGGCACAGGTGTCCGGGTGTTGGCTGGTGTTCTGGGGAGAATCAAGGCCAGGATGAGCCGGAAGTTGTTGCAGGACTTCCAGGACTGGCGCCGTGAGAATTGAGTGGCGTCTCCGGCAGGGTCTCTGCTGCTCCCGGAATCTTCCCCAGAAAGCTGAGACGGTGCAGAGGCGTGGGACCCAGGCGCTTGAGTGCTTCCCGGTGCCGAGGTGTTCCATAACCCTTATGGGAGGCCAGGCCGTAGCCAGGGAAGCGCCGATCCAGTCGGAGGAGTAGATCGTCCCTGGCTTCCTTGGCCACGATGCTGGCACAGGCAATGGTCAGGCAACGTTGGTCCCCGCGCACCACCGTCTGCTGGAGGTTGCGCCAGGGTCGCAGCCTCAGGTTGCCGTCCACCAGCACCAGCCGTGGCGCCTTGGCAAGACGCTGCAGGGCACGCACCATGGCCAGCTCCGTTGCCGCCCGTATGCCTTGTTGATCAATTTCCCGGGCCGAGGCTTGCCCCAGGCCCAGCTCCGTGGCCAGGCCATCAATGACCGGCAGAAGTCTTTGGCGATGAACTGGCTTGAGGGCCTTGCTGTCTTGAACGCCAGCAGCGGCAAGGATGGGCAGTGCCGCTGCATCCAGGCAGCAGGCCGCTGCAAACACAGGGCCGAACAAGCAGCCACGGCCCACCTCGTCCAAACCGGCAAGGGACGCCAAGGCCACCCCGGCTGCAGCCCCAAGACGTGTGTCCTCTCCAACCTGAATCAAGTTCTCAGGCGGCGGAGCGGCGCCGTCGCCGTCGCGGTCGGCCATTGTCCTGCTCGTTATCGGTCGCCGTCGGCCCAGCCTCTCCCCGGGTGGCCATGGGCGTCTCGGCCTGTGGGACGGCAGCATTGCCGCCCACTGTCCTGGCTGTGTTGTCTGCTGTCTCGTCCGACTTCGGCTGAGGAACCACTGTGGCAGCGGTTGTTGGGTCCTCGGCTTCAGTCAGGGGAGACTGGGTATTGCCGCCAGGGCTCACCACACGAACCGCCACGGCATTCGAGTCCCTGGGTGGGGTGGGAGCCATCAGCGCTGGATTGAAGCCACACCAACTGAAGACCTGCTTTTGATCTTCATTCATGGGTATGGCAACGGTCTCTGGGGCGTTGGTACTGGATGGGCCGGATTCTACCTCAGGCGATGGGCTGGTTTCTGGTTCGCCCGGAGTTGCACTTGGGGTGGCCGGGGTCTCGACAGGGGCTGATGCGCCACTGCGGCCACCGCCGCCACGGCGACGGCGACGGTTGCCGCTGCCACCGTTGCTCCCATCCACCACGTTGGCGGCCCCAGGACCAGTGGGGACGGTCACGGGAGCAGTGGGGGCGGTCACGGGAGCTTGCACGGTCCCCGTTGCCAAAGGCTGCATGGTGGCCTTGCCCGGCACCGTGGCCACGGTGCCTAGGCTACCAGAGTTGGGACGCTGGCCACCAAAGAGTTCGTAAATATTCTGACCCTGGCGCTTGCGGGTCAGTTCCACCAATCCCAACTCCGTAATCTGAGCAATCTGAGGCCTTGCCTTGTCGGGCCCCATGGCCTTCATGAAGTGCTCCAGCAACAACAGTTGATCCCGCCGCGACTCCATGTCGATAAAGTCCACGATAATCATGCCGCCGATGTTGCGCAGTTGGAGTTGGCGGGCAATCTCGGTGGCAGCTTCACAGTTGGTCCACAACACTGTCTCGCGGGCAGTGGCGGACCGTGTAAAGGAGCCGGAGTTCACGTCAACCACTGTCAGGGCTTCCGTGGGCTCGATGATCACGTAACCGCCGGAGGGCAGATCCACCCGGGGCAGGAGGGCCTGGTGAATTGCCGCATGAATGCGGAAGGCTTCCAGCAATTCCTCCGCACTGGCAAAGGAGTCCACCGCAACGGTGTTCTTTTCTGGGCCAAGGAAGGCTTTGACCCGCTCCACCACCTGGAGACTGTCCACCACCACCTTGTCCAGGCCAGGTCCACAGTGGTCCCGCAGGGTGCGATGAACAAAGTCGTCATCGCGGTTCAGGAGCACTGGAGGTTGACAGGTCTCCACGGTGGACTGGATCGTCTCCCACTGGCGGCAGAGCATTTCCAGGTCGTCAATAATCTGGTCCTCCCCCACCCCTTCGGCTTTTGTGCGCACCAGCAGGCCGGTTCCGGGAGGCTTGATCAAAACCGCTAAAGCCCGAAGACGATCACGCTCGGCCTCTTCGTTAATACGGCGGGAAATGTTGACCCCTTGTCCACTGGGCTGGAGCACCAGAAAGCGGCCGGGCAGGGTAATGTTGCCTGTGAGCCGAGGCCCTTTGCTGCCTGTGGGCTCTTTCATGACCTGCACCAGGGCCTTCTGGCGCGGCTCCAGCAGTTCCGTGATGGATCCAGCAGTCTGCCGCAGTCGCAGAGGACCCAGATCGGTGACGTGAATGAAACCGTTTCTTTCACTTTCACCGATGTTCACGAAGGCAGCATCAATCCCCGGGTGGACGTTTTCCACCATTCCAAGATAGATGTCGCCAATCTGATGTTGACCTTGGGCAACAATGAACTGGTCAACACGTTCGTTGTTGAGGATGGCGGCAATGCGAAGCTTTTCAGCAATAAGAATTTGCTTGGTCATGGAAGAGAACCTGAACGTTTTGTCAGGGGCGAGGGCTGTTGAAGAGAATTATTTTCGCGTCACTGAAACTGTTCAGCAGATCGAGGCACGGGGACAACCGTCGGTCGCTGCATCACGGCAATAACCTATCACAAGCAGGTGCCGTCCTGCCGGAGCCTGGTGGCCTCGGGATGCAGATAGAGCCAGTCGCGGTGCAGGGTGGTGATGCACAGTCCCTCGCCGAGATGGTCTGCCAAAATCGCCTCCAACTGCTCGGGCTTCAGGCTGCGTCCGCTGGGGTCAATGGCCACATCCACGGCCAATCGCGCCGCAGCGCCGTGCTGACCATGGAAGGTCAAGTTCTTCAGCAGGGGCCGCAGATCCCGTTGCCGGGGTCGTCCCTTTTTGTCCGTGTCGTCCCAGGGCAGGCTGGGGGCAGCCAGCACTGCCCCACAGGCCGCCTGCCACGACCGGTTTGGCAAGGCGACCCCCGATTCCGGGCAGAAGCCCATGATCCAGCGGGCCCCCTCCAGCAGTTGGGCCAGGCTCTTTTGCTTGAGGGGAACTTCTTCGGCCCCCAGGAGCTGAATC
The DNA here is from genome assembly GCF_900047545.1 of Candidatus Synechococcus spongiarum. GTDB lineage: Bacteria > Cyanobacteriota > Cyanobacteriia > PCC-6307 > Cyanobiaceae > Synechococcus_B > Synechococcus_B spongiarum_C. The sequence continues at coordinate 1,091 of NZ_FITM01000120.1, read as the reverse complement.
CCCTTGGGCAGTTGGGGCTGGAGGGCGTTGATCAGTGTCACGGGGGGGACCACTTCGGCCAACTCCAGATCCATCAATTCGCCACCACCCTGAACCCCCAAGGACAGGGCATGGCCCACCTGCAGCCGGGGCAGTGGGTGGAACCCGGCGCTGAAGCTCATGGGCAAGGCGGCGGCGCGCAGGGCCCGATCCAGCAGGCGCAGGAGATCCAGATGGCTCAGCAGGTCCGCATCCCCCTGCTTGGTGAAGCGTAGCCGCAGCCGCTGGACCCGGTGGCTCGCCGGCTGGACTCGGGGTGACGGCACGGGCACCGGTGGTGGCACCACAACATGATTGTGGCCAAACCCCGGTCCACACACCCCACAACTGCTGCAGGTGGCAAAGGAACAATCCGGCACCACCATGGCCTCCATGGCCCGTTGCAGGTCGTCTCGAAGCCACTGCCGATCCACCCCTGTATCCATGTGGTCCCAGGGCAAGGGCAAGGTTGTCGGGTCTTCGCCCTCCTGTGCCTGCTGCTGGTCCCTCCAACACAATCCCGCGGCGCCGATGGCCTGGTTCCAGGCGTTGTAGGCCCGCTCCACGCTTTCCCACCAGGCATCCATCCCCGCACCATTGCGCCAAGCGCCAACAATGACCTGGGCCAAACGACGGTCCCCGCGGCCCACAAAATCCTCCATGGCGGAGATCCGCACGTCTGTTTCATTCACCTTGAGGCGGGGAATGCCCCGCAGCGCCTGCCGCAGCAGCCCCTGTTTGCGGCGCAGGTCGTCACTGGAGACCTGATGCCACTGGAACGGTGTGTGTGGTTTGGGGGTGAAATTGCTGATGGTGAGATGAAAGCCCAGGGGGCCATGGCCACGGCACTCCCGCCTGAGCCAACGCACCGTCTCCGCAATGCCCAGCACGTCGGCATCGGTTTCGCCGGGCAACCCGATCATGAAGTAGAGCTTGACCGTCCGCCAGCCCTGCTGGTAGGCGGTGCGGACACCACGGAGCAGGTCCTGATCCGTGAGGCCTTTGTTGATAATGTCCCGCAGTCGCTGGGTGCCCGCCTCCGGGGCAAAGGTGACCCCCGTACGGCGGGCACC
>NZ_FITM01000121.1 GCF_900047545.1 Candidatus Synechococcus spongiarum | reverse complement strand
CTACCATCACTAAAAGCTGTCCAGTGTTTCACGTGCCTGTGTCATCAAGTTGAACGCGGATTCCGTGGCTTCTATGGTGGCTTCCATGGACTGTCTGACTGCGGGATCGTCCAGTCGCTGGCTCAGCATGGAGGGCATGGCCTCGGCGGCAGAAACGCTCATGGCCAGAGCATCTGAGAGTTGTTGGGCTAGGTCGGCATCCTTTGCGGCCAGCAACTGCTTTAAGCCCGTGTCTTCAAACACGTTTTGCGCGCCGGAGACGTTGGCCACAATGTCGGCATTGGTGGTGCCACTGAAGCGACTTTCCAGGCCCTCCGGGCCATCTTCCAGAACAGCCCCCAGCTTCTCCAGATGCACCTCTTCCAAGGTGCTGATGGCACCTTCAATCATTTCCAGGACCGTACCTTCAGGGTCGCTCTTCAGCGTGGCGCCAAAGCCATCAGCTCCAGTCCAACTGCTCAGCAACTGCTCGGCGGTGTCATGGAAGGCGTCCCCAGCCAAGGCAAGGTAGCTGGTCTGCTGGAGTGTGAGATCCGTAGCCGGGGGCAGCGCATTGTCGTCGCCATAGAGGACAAACTCAATGCCATGGAAGCCGATGGAGGTGGTGCCCAACTGGGAGAAGGTGTCTGCCATAAAGGAATCCGTCGCGAGCGCCTGCTCCAGCTCCAGCACACTCACGGGCCAGTCGTCCAGATCACCGTCCAATCCCTCCGTTTCCGCAGGACCGAAGGCCCAGCTTTCCGTTACTTCCCAGAGCGGTCGCGCTTCAACCCATTGTTGACGAGCTGCGGCCAGGTGTGCGTCGGTCGGTTCGTTTGCCAGCGTTTGGAGTGCCTCCTTCAAGACCTGACTCTCCTGGGCCAGAGCAGTGTAGGAGGGCAAAACCAGGTCCTCAACAAATGTGCTGCTCACCTCGGAAGGCGTAGCGCTAGGGCCGCGGTTGGCGGGCCCTTGACAACCAACAACGAGCAGGCCTGCCATCAGCGCCAGCGAAGCCTTGGAGACAAAAGGACGAAGTTCAGTCATTAGGAACTTGTTTGTTAAGATTTTGGTAGTTGACGATGCAGATGCAATTAACCTATCATCAGACTACCCCAACGATTTTGCTCACACCTTGCAGTTGGCCACGGTCTAATCAGACTCTACCGAGTTAATTTTAGAACAGATAAAAGTTATCTTGTTGTCTTTATTGTGTTGTATTTATTACATTAGACTGATGAGCCTTCGCCCGGCGGTTCCCGAGTGAGGCCAGGCGAATCTGGCGCAACTCGGCCAGCATCTCGGCCAGCAACGCTTCGGTGGCGGTTGGGGGAGCATTGAGAACCGTCAGGTTCACCCCTTTAATCCGCAAGACGTTTCGGGCAAAGTGGGCCACCTCCTGGGGGTGAAACAGGAGCGGGTCCTTGTGATCCTGGCAGAATTCAGCGTTCAGCCTGCGCAAATCGAAAGGCGGATTCAGAACATGGGGGTCCGTGTTGGCATAGCGGTAGATGGAGGCGCGGGAACGGTTCAGGCAGTCCTGAACGTCCTCAATGCTCATCAGCGCGTCCGAGGACGGAGAGGCAGCAGCCATGGGACCGAAATTGGATGAATGCGTCTCAAAGGCCCAACAGTGGAACCGGCTGTGCAGCCTTGCTCCCCCTAGGGACCGGGAGCCAGCCCTTACGCTTGGGCATCCAACCCTGTCCCCCTAGGTCGTCCATGCGGGCTCAAAACTTGCTGCTGGTCACCCTTCGCGAGCCTCCAGCCGAAGCGGAAATCCTCTCCCACCAATGGCTGGTGAGGGGCGGATTCATCCGGCGGGTTGCTTCCGGGATCTACGCCTACATGCCACTGATGTGGCGGGTGCTGCGCAAGGTGGAGGCCATCATCCGTGAAGAGATGGATGCCACAGGTGCCCTTGAGTTGCGCCTGCCCGCCCTTCAGCCCGCCGAACTGTGGCGCCGGTCCGGCCGCTGGGACACCTATACGGACGGTGAAGGGATCATGTTTAACCTGACGGATCGTCAGGGACGACAACTGGGCCTGGGGCCAACCCATGAAGAGGTGATCACGTCCCTGGCCGCCGAGTTGATTCGCTCCTACCGGCAGTTGCCCGTCTCCCTCTATCAACTGCAAACCAAGTTCAGGGATGAAATCCGGCCACGGTTCGGGCTGATGCGAGGGCGGGAATTCATTATGAAGGACGCCTACTCCTTCCATGCCGACGAGGAGGATCTGCGGCGCTACTACGACTGCATGGATCAGGCCTATCGCCGCATTTTTGCCCGCTGTGGACTCAAGGTGTTGGCGGTTCAGGCGGACAGTGGCGCCATCGGCGGCGCCGCCAGCCAGGAGTTTATGGCCATTGCAGACGCTGGCGAGGACCTGGTGCTGAGCAGCCGTGACGGCCGTTACGCCGCCAACCAGGAGCGGGCCCAGTCCCTGCCGCCCCCGTCGGCGCCCCTCAAGGTCACAGCTGATGAGTGCTTTGCCACACCGGGGCAGGCCACCATTGAGGCTGTCTGCGCTGCCCACCATCTGGACCCCACCCAAACGGTGAAGGTGCTCCTGCATCGGGCCTGCTTTGCCGATGGCCCGGACCAGCCGGTGCTGACGGTGCTCCGCGGGGATCAGGAGGTGAATACCGTCAAGCTCACCAACACCCTGGGCCACCTGCTGGCGGAGCGGGGCACCGTCCTGGCGCTGGAGCGACTGGAGGTGGACACCCTCCAGGACCATGGGGCACAGTTGCCGGTGGGATTTCTCGGCCCTGACCTGAGCGATGACGCCATTCAAGGCGTCCCCGGTTTTGTGGGCGGGTTCCTGCGGATCGTGGACTCCACGGCTGCGGATCTGGCCGGCTTTGTCTGTGGGGCCAACGTGCCGGATCGGCATCGCCGGGTGCCGGGCTGGTCTGCGTTGAAGTTGTCTTTCACCAGGGCAGACGTGCGCTCTGCCCAGCCCGGTGACCGCTGCTGCCACGATCCCAAGGCCGTCCTGACGGCAACCCGGGGCATTGAGGTGGGACACATCTTCCAGCTTGGGCGCAAGTACTCCAGCGCTTTAGCGGCCTGCTTCAATAGCGAGAGCGGCGCCACCGAGCCCATGTGGATGGGGTGCTACGGCATTGGCGTCTCACGGCTGGCCCAGGCGGCCGTGGAGCAAAACCATGACGATAACGGCATGATCTGGCCAGTGAGCATTGCTCCCTTCGAGGTGGTCGTCACCGTGGCCAACGGGGAGGAACAGGAGCAGTGCCGGCTGGCTGAGCAGCTTTATGGAGAGTTGCGGGCCGCAGGAGTGGACGTGCTCCTGGATGACCGCATGGAGCGGGCCGGTGTGAAGTTTAAAGATGCCGACCTGCTGGGAATTCCCTGGCGGGTGGTGGTGGGGCGGAATGCGGCCCGTGGTCACGTTGAGCTCAAGACGCGCTCTGCAAAGGACGTTCTGGACATGGACGCCTCCCAACTCCTGCCCCATCTCATTCCCCAGCTGCAGCGGCAACGGCGGGGGGGCTGGCCGGAGACAGGGGTTTAGACTGCCCGGACTGTCAGCGCACCCGTTCGCCGCCATGGTCAAAGTTGTTTTACGTCTTGTTGCCGCGCTGCTGGCCATGGTGATCACCTTGGCGGGTTGCAGCGGTGCAGATGCCCATGGCCTCACCGGCAACTACGTGGACGACACCATGGCCGTGATCACAGAGTTGCGTCAAGCGGTGGAGGTTGCCGTAGAGGACCCCGACTACCGGCAAGTGGAGCGCGAGAGCCGTGACCTGATGAACGACTACATCTCCCGCTACCGTCGCAACCCCCGCATCAAGGCGCTCGGCTCATTTACCACCATGCAGACCGCCGTCAATGGCCTGGCCGGCCACTACGCCAACTTCGAGAACCGCCCCATTCCCGAGAAACTTCGCAACCGTCTCCAAAAAGAATGGAAGATGGCTGAGTTGAGCGTGGTGCGTGGCGCTTGAAGAAGCCCTCAGGGTGGCCATGGCCCGAGATCCCCATAATGTTGTCTTGTTCCCATACGGTCTAGGGGCGCGGATTTCTTGGCGAATGTTGTTGTGATCGGTGCCCAGTGGGGTGACGAGGGAAAAGGAAAAATCACGGACCTGCTGAGTCGCTCAGCGGATCTGGTGGTCCGCTACCAGGGTGGCGTCAATGCAGGGCACACCATCGTGGTGGATGGCACGCTGCTGAAGCTCCATCTCATTCCCTCAGGCATCCTCTACCCGGACACCCTGTGTCTCATCGGTGCCGGCACCGTGGTGGATCCCAAGGTGCTCATTGCCGAACTGGACATGCTGCTGGAGAACCACATTGATGTCTCGGGTCTCAAGCTGGCCTCCAGTGCCCACGTGACCATGCCCTATCATCGCCTTCTGGACAAGGCCCTGGAGCACAAACGGGGTCCGTACAAGATCGGCACCACGGGCCGGGGCATTGGCCCCACCTATGCGGACAAATCAGAGCGCAGCGGCATTCGCATGTTGGATCTGCTGGACGCCGATGGGCTGAGCCGGCGGCTGTGCCCCATCATCCGCCAGAAAAACGAACTCCTGCAGACCCTCTACGGCTTGGAGCCCCTGGATGCTGATGCCGTGATCCGGGAGTACGTGGGCCATGGCCAACGGCTGGCGCCCCACGTGGTGGACGGCACCCACACCATCCATGCTGCAGCCCGCAATCGCAAGAACCTTCTCTTTGAAGGCGCCCAGGGCACCCTGCTGGATCTGGACCACGGCACCTATCCCTACGTGACCTCCTCCAATCCTGTTGCTGGCGGCGCCTGCATCGGCGCTGGCGTGGGGCCCACCATGATTGACCGCGTCATTGGCGTGGCCAAGGCCTACACCACCCGGGTGGGGGAAGGTCCTTTCCCCGCTGAGTTGCAGGGGGATTTGAACCATCATCTCACCGACCGGGGTGGTGAGTTTGGCACTACCACGGGCCGGCGGCGCCGTTGTGGCTGGTTCGACGGTGTGATTGGCCGCTATGCCGTCCAGGTGAACGGAATTGATTGTCTCGCCATCACCAAACTGGACGTGCTGGACGAGTTGGCCGAGATCAAGGTCTGCACCGCCTATGCCCTGGATGGCCAGGTGATTCACGACTTCCCCATTGATGCCGGCCAGTTCGCCCGCTGTCGGCCGATTTTCAAAACCCTGCCTGGATGGCAGACGGACACCAGTTCCTGCCGTACCCTGGATAACCTTCCCCCCAATGCCCTGACCTACCTGGGGGAACTGGCGGATCTGCTGCAGGCGCCTATCGCCATTGTGTCCCTGGGTCCCGACCGGGGTCAGACCATTCTGGTGGAGGATCCCATCCACGGCCCCAAGCGGGGGCTGCTGAGCCATTGACCTCCTCCGTAGTGATGCCCGGCCCCGGCAAGCGCTACGACGTGGTGGCCGTTGGCCATGCCATCGTTGACGTGCTGGTGCGGGTGCAGGAGCAGGTGTTGCAGCGCCATGGTTTGCCCAAAGGCGGCATGACCCTCCTGGACACAGCCCAGACGGAAGCGCTCTACAACACCCTGGAACCGGAGCTGGAAACCTCCGGTGGGTCCGCCGCCAACACCGTGGCCGGGCTGGCAAGCCTGGGTAGCTCCACCGGATTCATGGGACGGGTTTGTGACGATCCGTTGGGGCGCATTTTCCGCCATGACATCACCGCCATTGGTGTGTGCTACCCCACACCTCCCTCTCCCGGCGGTGGGGCAACGGGCCGCTGCCTGGTGCTGATCACCCCGGACGCCGAACGCACCATGGCTACGGATCTGGGCTGTGCTCGTGATCTGGGGGAAGACGATCTGGCCCCCCAACTGATTCAGCAGGCCAAGGTGCTCTATCTGGAGGGCTACCTGTTTGACGACCCCGGCGCCAAGGCGGCCTTCCGTCGCGCTGCCACCATGGCCCGGCACGCAGGTGGCCTTGTGGCCCTCAGCCTCTCCGATGGGTTTTGCGTCGAGCGGCATCTGGAGGACTTCCGCACCATGCTCACGGAGCACGTGGACATCCTCTTCGCCAATGGGGAGGAAATCATGGCTCTGCTTCAGGTGGACACCATTGCCGATGCCGTGGAGCAGTTGCGGCAGCGGCCTCTCATTGCGGCACTCACCTGTGGCGCCGAGGGCTCTGTCGTCCTTGGTGGTGGGCTGGTTCATGCCATTCGTCCCCATCCGCTGACGGGGGTGGTGGACACCACAGGTGCGGGTGATCTCTATGCGGCCGGTTTCCTCCACGGGATTACCCGTCACCTGCCTCTGGAGGACTGTGGCCGGATTGGCTCCCTGGCTGCCACCGAGGTGATCAGCCATCTGGGGCCCCGGCCAGCCGTGTCCTTGCGCCGTCTTCTCCATCGGGAGCTGCCTCGGTTGGCCCTGGCGCCCGACTGAGGGCAAAGTGGCGCGGGCGGGCTTAGGGTCAAAGTCAGAGCCCATAGCGAGAAGATGAGTATGGCGTTCAGGAGGACAGCAGAGAGCAAGAGAGGGCACAGCGGTCATAGTGGGTGGCAATGCGGCGCCAGTCCTTGGACTTGGCAAACAGGTTCTCAACCTTATGGCGCATCTTGTAAACCTCTTGCTGTAAAGAACCCTCTTGTTGCGGTTCCGCCTGGACGGGATGCCGGGAGTGATGCCTTGCTCCAACACCA
>NZ_FITM01000122.1 GCF_900047545.1 Candidatus Synechococcus spongiarum | reverse complement strand
CCCCCGCCGCCACCATGGTGGCGGCATGGATCAGGGCGGAGATGGGGGTGGGACCCTCCATGGCGTCCGGTAACCAGACGTGGAGAGGAAACTGGGCGGACTTGGCCATGGGTCCCATGAACACCAGCAGGCAGAGCAGCACCGCCGCGGAGCGGGCCAGCTCGCCCTGGGTAACGGCAGCCTCCACCCCTGTCGCCACGCCTTGGAAGTCAAGCTGCCCCGAAGCCCAGAACAGACCCAGGATGCCCAGCAGCAGACCAAAATCCCCCACCCGGTTGACGACGAAGGCCTTCTGTGCGGCATGGGCGGCTCCGGTGCGCTCGTACCAGAAGCCCACCAGGAGATAGGAGCACATGCCCACCAGTTCCCAGAACACGTAGATCTCCAACAGGTTGGGGCTCACCACCAGCCCCAGCATGGAACTGCTGAACAGGGCCAGGTAGGTGAAAAAGCGCACGTAACCCTGGTCGTGGGCCATGTAGCCGTGGGAGTAGACCATCACCAACAGAGCGATGCCACACACCACCACCAGCATCACGGCCGTGAGGGGATCAACGCAGTAGCCCATCTGCAGGTGGAACGTGCCGGCATTGGCCCAGTCGAAGAGCTGCTCGTGGGGGAGCGCCCCATTGATTTGCTCCCACAGGGTGGCCAGGCTCAGCACCGTGGAGGCCCCCACCGTACTGATGAGCAACAGGGCTGCCGGCCGCCGCAATCGGCTCACCGTACGGCTGAAGCCGATGAGCCCCAGGCCCACAACGGCGGCCCCCACAAGGGGCAGAACTGGTATCAACCAAGCAAGATCTGCAGCCGTCGCCATCGTTCCCGGATTCATGAGTTGGTGGTTTGTGGATCCCCGGCTCACATTAGGTAGGGATTGCGGTTGCGGATGGGTGATTTCGCCTACAGTTGCCACCACGTCTCGGACAAAGCAGGAGCCAGGCTTGGACAACTTGCGATTCAGCCTGGATCAGTTGCGCATCCTCCGGGCCATTGCCCGGGAGGGCAGCTTCAAGCGGGCCGCCGACAGCCTCTACGTGAGCCAGCCCGCTGTGAGCCTCCAGGTGCAGAACCTGGAGAAGCAGCTCAACGTCTGCCTGTTCGACCGCTGTGGCCGTAGCGCCCAACTCACCGAGCCGGGACGGGTGCTGCTCAGCTACTGCGACCGCATTCTGAGCCAGTGCCATGAGGCCTGCCGGGCCCTGGAAGACCTCAACAGTCTGCGGGGCGGGCACCTGAGGGTGGGAGCCAGCCAGACCACAGGCACCTATCTGATGCCGCGGATGCTGGGGCTGTTCCGCCATAAGCACCCGGACGTGGTGGTTCAGCTTCACGTCCACAGCACCCGCCGCACAAGCTGGAGCGTGCTTAACGGTCAGATTGACCTGGCCATCATCGGCGGAGAAATCCCCGTGGAGATCTCCGAGCAACTCCTGTGCCAGCCCTACGCCAACGACGAGCTGCAGTTGGTGCTGCCGCTGGAGCATCCCATGGCCCGTCAGTCGGAATTGCAGAAGGAGGATCTCTACCGCTTGGGGTTTATCGCCCTGGATGCCCAATCCACGACCCGCAAGGTGGTGGATCAATTGCTCAGTGACGGTGGCCTGGAGGTCCAACGGCTCAGGATTGATATGGAACTCAACTCCATCGAGGCCATCAAGAATGCCGTCCAATCGGGTCTGGGGGTTGCCTTCCTGCCGGTGTTGACGGTGGAGCGGGAACTGGCGATGGGGAGTTTGGTGCGGGGGCGGGTTGCGGATCTGCTGGTTTGTCGCCAACTCAAGCTGATTGAGCACCCTTCCCGCTACTGCTCACGGGCGGCGGAAGCGTTCAAGCGGGAGGTGTTACCCCTGTTCGCCAGTGCCGATAGCCCCGTCGCCCGCCCGAGCGAGGCCCTTAAGGTCCGCCCGAGCGAGCCGCTTAAAAACGTCCGGTTTCGCCGTTGAGGACACCACTGCCGTCCTCCCCAATGCGGCCTAGGAAAAGATTGTCGGTGCGGTCCGTCTGATAGACACAACGCACCACGGGCTGGTCCCGGATGGAGCCGATATAGGCAAAGGTGTTCATCCGCTGCTTGCACCGGCGCATGTCTTCACTGCTCACCACCCCTTCCTTCTGCAACACGGACCAGTTTTCCCGCCGGATCACGCAGCCTGGCTGCAGCTTGGGTTGGGTGACGAAGCTGGTGACCGGATTCATGGTCTGGTACAGCTCCACGTCCATCACATAGGCGCTGGCACCCCACTGCTTGCAGAATTCCGGGTCCGGCACCGCCAGGTCCAAATCCTGACTGCTGGAAATGTTGCCGGTGCGGCTGCCCGCGGATTGGGTGGTGGTAATGAAACTGCCAATGCCAATACCCACCACCAACACCCCAGCCAGCAGCCAAAGGTTGCCGAAGCGGCGGGAGGATCCATCTTGTCCCGGTTTGCCGGGTCCTAAAGCGCGGGGAGGAGGATCGCGACGATCAGGAGCAGGGCGGCGCGGGGACCGTTCCGAGGAGCGATAGGTGGGGCGACGGGGGGCCATGGGAGGTTCAACGGGGCTGGGGTGTGTCCTGCTGGGGCAGTCCCATGCTGTAGTTCATGACACGGCCGTCGGGGTTGTAGGCAATGACCCCACTGTGCAACAACTGGCGGATCAGGTTTTCCAAGGTGGTGCCGATGCGCCGCAGGTTGTAGTCGTTGAGGGGCCGCCCCCCATAGGCCTCCACCTGCTCCCGAAAGCACTGCTGCACCTGTTGCAGCGCACCATCGTTCCAGAGAAATTCGTTGTCCGGATCCACGTCCAGGGTGAGTTTGTCGTTGACGGGCACCAGCACCCCGTTATCAACGCATGCTGCAAATATCCGCACATGACGGGTTGTGCATTTGACCATGGACGGGAGCTGGTCTGAACTCATGACGGAGGAGGATCAGGGGAAAGACCATATTTTGACTGGCGACGCCAGCGGCAGAGCCATTCCCCACTTCCCAGAGGACGGCTTTCCACGGGGCGCCACAGGGTTGGGGGGATGACCACCCCCTCTTGCAGCCAAAGACGGCCGCCCCCCAGAAGCTGGGGACAGAGGGTGAGATGGAGTTCATAGAGGAGGTCATGGGCCACCAGGGTGGTAGCCAGTTGGGCGCCACCCAGCACCACCAGCCGCCGCCAGCCCTTTTGGGCCATGGTTTGGGGCAACACCTGCCAGTGGGGCAGGGGAATGACGCCCCGGAACCAGGGCGGCGCCTGGTCCACTCGGGTTTCCCCTGGCGCCAACCACCAGCACTCTAGCGGTTGACGAAAGACAGGCAAGGCGCCGTCCAATCGGCCTTGCCGTGAGACCACCAGCAGGGGGGGTTGACCGGATCGTTGCTGGCGACGGCGCTGCTGGAGCAAGTCTTCCCCATGAATCAGACAGGTGGTGCCATGGACCCGCAGGGTGCCGGCCCCCACCAGGCAGGCATCGGCCCAGGCCAGGCACTCCTCCAGCACCCGACGATCCGCCGCACCCCCCAGCTTGGCCGGCCCCCCCTGGGGCGGCGCCAAACGTCCATCCGGGCTTACCGCCAGTACTAGGCGAAGCTGGGGATCCATGGATGTTCCCCATGGTGAGCAGGGTCAACTCAACAACTGGCCAGGGCTTGGAGGGTCTGGGCAGCGAGATGGTGTGCTACTGGGGACTCGGCGTAGACCTCCGCGGCGTTGTTGGGGCTTTCCTGAAGCCGCACCTTATGCAACTGTGCCCCACAGCGGCTGACGGGCTGCCGGAGCAGGTCACAGATGTACAGAGCAATATTTTCCGCCGTGGGAACCGTGGTGGCGAAGTGGGGAACGTCCTTGTTGAGGAAGGTGTGGTCAAAGGGCTCGGTCACCACATCCTGCACCACCTGCTGCAGTACCGCCAGGTCGCAGAGCATGCCGGTGCGCTCGTCCATTTGCCCCTGCACGGTCACCTCCAGGTGGTAGTTGTGCCCATGGCCGTGGGGGCGGGCGCATTTGCCGTAGGTGGCCACGTTCTCTTCGTAGCTCAACTCGGGTCGCGCCAGGCGGTGGGCTGCCGCGAAGTGGGTGGAGACGGTGAGGAAAGCATCCATGGTTTGACCGAAATAATCCGCCCAGAGGCGAGGGTGTTCATACAGGCGAATGCCCACCACGGGGAGATGGGGCTTGAGGCGCTGCCAGATGCAGTGACACAGCCACTCGGTGCAGGGCAATTTGCTGGCTAACTCCGGCCATGTGCTATTCAGAAAGCTGAAGTCCAGGGAATCCGTCACTTGGCGACGGATGTGGTGTTTCACCTCCGACAGGTTCAGCACCATGCCGTTGGCGTCCAGGGGGCCGGCCATGGTGACCACCAATTCGTAGTTATGGCCATGGCCAGGGGCACGGCTACAGCAACCAAAACGGGCTTCGTTGTCCGCAGCGCTCAACTCGGGCAGCCAGTAGCGGTGACTGGCGCAGAACGTGGCCCGCCGCGTGATCAGGCAAAATCGACCCTCGCCATGGGGAGCCGTTGGGTTGGTGCCGTTGCTGGTGCCGTTCCTGGCGATGGCTGCTGCGGCAACGCTGGCCGCGACCATGGCCGTCATCGCCATTCGTGAAGCTGGATTGATCTTAATCAATGCAACCCATGCACTGCGTCCCCCAACACCGTCCCCTCCGCCAGCGACTTGCCGGGGCCAACCTCTACCTGGTGGGGATGATGGGATCCGGCAAGTCCAGCGTGGGGCGGATCCTGGCCCGGAAGCTGGCTTATCGTTGGCTGGATGCCGACCAGGTGCTGGAGACCAGCACAGGGCGCACCATCCCCACCCTATTTGCCGAGGAGGGGGAGGAGGGATTTCGGGTGGTGGAAACCACGGTGCTGCGGCAGATGGGTCAGTGGCACTCCTGTGTGGTCTCCACCGGTGGTGGTGCTGTCATCCGCCCAGCCAACTGGGGGATTATGCGGCAGGGGATGGTCATCTGGCTGGCTGCCACCGTGGAACTGCTGCTGGAGCGGCTACGGCAGGATCCCACCCCCCGCCCGTTGCTGCAGTGCCCTGACCCGGTTCAGCGTCTCCAACAACTCCTGGCGGCGCGGGAGGCCCTCTACGCTCAAGCCGACGTGCGCATCATGCAGACCGGGACCATGACCTCCGAGGCGGTGGCGGCAGCGGTGTTGGAGGCTCTAACCACGGCTCTGCAACCACCGCCCCATGGGGATGCCCAAGGACCATCCACAGACCTGTACAATACCTTTCTGTAGAAGCAGCATGACAGACCTGTACAATACCTTTCTGTAGAAGCAGCATGTCCGATGGTTTTCCGATTCGTGCATACGGCGGACTGGCAACTGGGCAAGGGATTTGCCAACATTCCGGGTGATGCCGGCGGGGCACTGCGGGACCGGCGCATGGAGACGGTCAAGGCTGTTGGCAGGTTGGCGACGGAGCGGGGCGTGGGTGGATGCGGTACTGGTGGCCGGTGATGCCTTCGACGCCAATGCCGTTGCCCGTCGCACCCTAATGCGCATGTTGGATGGGTTGAAGGAGTTTTCAGGGGACTGGGTGTTCATTCCGGGCAACCACGATCCGGCGTTGGCTCATTCGGTCTGGACCCGTCTCCAGGAACGGAAGCCGCCCGCCAACGTACATCTGGCCCTTCAACCGGAACAACCGTTGCCACTGGCTGGTGGCCGCGCCGTCGTGTTGCCGGCAGTGCTGCAGTGCAAGCACGAGATTGGCGACCTCACGGCATGGTTCGACCATGGGGAAACACCGGAGGGCGCCATTCGCATTGGACTGGCCCACGGATCGGTACCCGGATATTCTCACAAATCTCGCAACCCTTCTGAGCCAATCGACAACCCTGTCAGCGCCAAACGGGCTGATGATGCCCGTCTGGACTACCTGGCGCTTGGACACCTGCACGGGACCCTGAAAATCAACGACCGCACCTGGTATGCCGGCACACCGGAAACCGACAGATTTTCCTCGTCCGACCCCGGCAACGTGCTGGTTGTGACTCCCAAGACGAGACAAATTGCCGCCGCTGTGCTCGAGTTGCAGGACCTGCTCCGCTTCTCCCGGCCGGGGAGCGGCGCGGCTAAAGAAAAGCACAGGGGTCTGGCCGCGCTGCTTTGGGTGGAGCAGGGCTGCACCTTCGAGCCCCTCAACATGAACCAGGACAGTCAGGCGGTTCTCAGAGAAGCCATCGAAGGAGAAGTGGGGCAGGTGCTGGGTGGGGAACGGGACCGCCAACTGCTCAAGCAGGTGGAAGAGCACTGGAAGCGGTATTTCACCCCAACGGGCCTCGAGAAGCGGGACGGATTAATAAGTGGTCGTCAGCGGGTGGAGGAACTTAAGGAAGCGTTGGGGAACCTGCGCGACGAACTCCAGACCTATGGCGACAAGGTGAATCGGCTCGGGGAGCTGAAGGAAAAACTTGCCCGCGACAGGCGGGACGATGTTCTTGCCAAGGCAAAGGAGGAGTTCGACGACAGCAACGCTGCGATTGGTCAGCTGGAAGCAGTCGAGGGCCGTCTCAAAACGGCAAAGGCACAGATGGATCAGGCCAAAAGCGCCAAGGAACTGGCGGAGGTAACCAGAGAGAGACGAAAGGATTTGGCTAACGAGGTGGAAGCATTTGATCAGCAAGCTAGGAAAGCTGAGGGCACCCTCAAGGACTTGGAGCCCGACTATGGCGACGCCGAGCACAGGCTTACTAAAGCGGAGGAACAGCTAATCGCCTGCAAGGAATTGCAAGGTCGGGCCAATGAGGCCTGGGATGGGGCGCGCCAGGCACTCGAACGGGCAAGGCTCGCGGACGAGTTGCAAAAACTCGACCGGCAGTTCCAGCAGGCCAAATCGTTGAGCAAAAAGATCGAGCGCAAGCAGCAGGAGGTCACCAGCAATCCGGTGGATGAAGACTATTTCCACCAGCTTCAGAATCTGCACGAGGAACAAATTCGTTTGGAGTCTGCACTGGAGGCAGCAGCAGCCACGCTTGTGTTTTCTCTGGAGGGCGGGCAAAGCGTTTTACGGGATGGGTCATTGATTGATGCAGGCCAACCGGTCCATGTCACCCGGACCAGCACATTCCATCTCCATGGTTTCGGCACCCTGGACGTGACGCCTGGCAAGCCGGACTTGGCTGAGGCGCGCGACAAGAAGTTGGCCGCGGTGAAGAGCAAGTTGGGCGAAATGCTTTGCCGCCTGGAAGTTGTGGATCTGGCCAGTGCAGAGGCGGCCTTCCTTGCCAAAAGACGCCTGGAGGACCAGGTGAAAAACCTGCAGGGTCAACTCACGGAGGTGGCACCCCAAGGCCTCGCCGTCCTTGAGACACAGCGGGCACACCTGGGGGAGCTGGCGGGATCGGATAGGGGCA